>JAZSEL010000136.1:0-31676 GCA_045531685.1 Lachnospiraceae bacterium
TTATCTCTTCTACCTTTGGAAGATTTATTCTTTGGACAAATAGACATACGTTACACCTCCTTATTCGCGTTAAAGATCTCTTTAATTCCTGCCAGACCGGGACTTGGTACAAATGTATCACATCCGCACTCTCCGGTATTCAGATCTTTACCACAAATCCTGCAAATCCCTTTGCAATCCTCACGGCACAAAATCTTCATCGGCCAGTTTAACACAATATCACTATAAATCAGGTCATCTACATTTAACTGATAGCCTTCCATAAAGCTCGTCTGCTCAGCTTCTTCATCAATTACGCCGTTATAATCCGGCGAAACCACTTCCTGCTGGGCTTCCATCTCCATGGTATACTTGACAGGCTTTAAACATCTGTCACATGCCAGTTCAAAAGAAAAGGCACCCGTAGCTTTTACCAATGCTTTTTCCTTACCGATATTCTTAAGGGTAAGAACAACCGGTTCTTTTGTAAGAATCTTATAGGACTCACCACCTATTACGACAGTGTCTTTCTCATATACGATTTCTTTACATTCTACTTTCTGTTCAGATGAAAAGATATCCGTCAAATTTACTAACATAGCAGACTCCTATTCACACTCAAACAATTATAATCAGACTGTACAAATTTGTCAACACTAAAATAATAATTGCTGTTCTGTCAAATTTATAAAACTCGAAAGCCCAAAGGACTTTCGAGTTTATTATCTTCTACTCTTACTTATACAAGCTGTGCCTGTACTGCTGTTAATGCAACAACACCTACGATATCGGACCAATCACAGCCTCTTGATAAGTCATTAACCGGCTTAGCGATACCTTGTAACATAGGTCCGTAAGCTTCTGCCTTACCAAGTCTCTGTACCAATTTATATCCGATATTGGCCGCATCCAGATTTGGGAATACCAAAACATTTGCCTTACCGGCAACCTCACTGCCCGGAGCCTTAGATTTAGCAACATGAGGAACCAATGCAGCATCTGTCTGCAACTCCCCGTCAATGGTAAGGGACGGGTACTGTTCTCTGGCAATCATGGTTGCTTCAACTACTTTATCTACAAGAGGATGCTTTGCACTGCCCTTGGTAGAATGGGATAACATGGCAATCATTGGCTTAGCACCAACAAGAGTCTTAAAGCTCTTAGCGCTGGTATCAGCAATCGCTGCCAACTCTTCTGCTGTCGGGTCCTGATTCAAACCACAGTCTGCAAAAAGGAATGTTCCGTTATGGCCGTATTCGCAATCCGGCACATCAATGATAAAGAAACCGGATACCAACTTAACACCCGGTGCTGTTTTTAAAATCTGTAAGGATGGACGAAGTACATCTGCTGTTGCGTGACATGCACCTGCTACCATTCCGTCAGCATCATTAGCCTTAACCATCATAACACCAAAAGTAAGAGGATCGGTTAATAAAATCTCTCTTGCCTTTTCCATGGTCATACCCTTTGCTTTTCTTGTCTCGTATAATAATTCCACATAATGGTCTAATTTATCGGTAGCTTTAGGATCTACTACCTTACATCCGGTCAAATCAACCTCTAACCAACCGGCACCATCCATAATCTTTTCTTCATTACCAATCAAAATAAGATTTGCAATTCCTTCTTCCATGATATGAGAAGCAGCAATCAATGTTCTACGGTCTGTACACTCCGGTAAAACAATTGTTTTCTTGTCCTGTCTTGCCTTCTCTTTAATCAAATCAATATATGACATACCCAACCTCCATATTGACAAAATACCTTGTTTTGATTACCTTCTTTATATCTGATTATATCGGTTGTCCTTTTTGTATACAAGATTTTTTTGTGCAAATCTTGTACAAAATCACGGACAAAGATGCTATATTTAAGTAAAATGTACGAACAAAAATACAATCTAATACAATCCGTATTTTTTTATTGTGAATTGTACACAAAAAGAAACAATTCCACACAAACAAATCCAGCTTAAGGAATAATAATTTATGAAAATAACCGGAATCATAGCAGAATATAATCCGTTTCACAACGGACATGCTTATCAAATTGAACAAGTAAAAAAGAATGGTGCCGATTACGTAGTAGTTGTCATGAGCGGTAATTTCTTACAGCGCGGCACTCCTGCCCTTCTGGATAAATGGACACGGACACGGATGGCTTTATCCGCCGGTGCAGACCTTGTCATTGAACTGCCGGCTGTTTTTTCTACTGCCAGTGCCCAATACTTTGCAAGAGGCGGGGTATCCATCTTAGATAAGCTTGGATGCATAGACACCATTTCCTTTGGTTGTGAATCCAATGACATGGATATGATTCAAAAACTCTCTTCTTTTTTATGGAAGGAACCGGATTCTTATAAAGAAAAATTACAGTTCTATCAAAAAGAAGGAAACTCTTTCCCAAAGGCAAGGGAGTTGGCTTTATCTTCTGAGCTGGGCAATAAGGCGGCAGCATTTGCCTCTTCCCCAAATAATATACTCGCATTGGAATATAGTATTGCCCTCTTGGAACGCAATGCAAACATGAAAATTTTCCCTCTGCAAAGACAGGGCAACGGTTATCATGAAGGCGAAGTCAAACCCGGAATTTTCCCATCAGCCACCGCTATCCGGAAACAATTGGAACATACCGATGACTCCGATACGATTCATTCTGCCATGGATTCCTTATCGGACTATATGCCCAAAGCCCTTTCTCTCATAATGAAAGAACAGGCTGAGCGTTTCCTTTGGCAGGATGACTTTTCTCTCCTATTAAAATACAAGCTGTTATCCCACGGAAATCAATCCTTTCACATGTACGCAGATGTATCTGAAGATTTATCCGATAAAATCCATAAGAATCTGCGTTATTACCGGAATTATACCCAATTCTGCGAATTGCTAAAATCCAAAGAATTAACCTATTCCAGAATTAACCGTGCCTTAACCCATATTCTGCTTACTATTACTCAGGATATGTATGACGATGTGAAAGAAAATGATTATGCTTCCTATGCAAGAATATTGGGATTCCGAAAAGAAGCAAAAGAACTGTTATCCGAAATAAGCGCTCACGCAAAAATCCCACTAATCAGTAAACTTGCGGATGCTTCCGGTCTATTGGCTCCTGAGGCAATGTCATACCTAACCCATGATATTTTTTGTTCCCATGTTTACGAATCGGTGGTTGCCCAAAAACTGGATACCGAAACCAAGAATGAATATCAAAGACAACTCGTTATTCTATAAGAAAAGCCATGTTGCTAAGCTGCAACATGGCTTTTATCTGTTACACTATTCTCTTAACTTAAATCTTGCTACCAATTCGTCCATACTTGTTGCCTGAGCTGATAATTCTTCACTGGTTGCGGAAGACTCCTCTGCTGTTGCAGAATTGTTTTGTACAACTTCAGAAATGGTATTGATTCCCTCGTTTGCCTGTTCAATAGAGCTTACCTGAATCTTAAGATTTTCACTTAATTCTTTAGAGGTCACTGCAATATCATTTACAGAATTAACTACGCCTTCCAATACCTCTGCTGTCTTTAATGCAACACTGCTACCTTCATTAATCTCCATTACGGTGCTTTCGATTAATTCTCTGGTATTTACTGCAGATTTGGCACTCTGCTCTGCCAGGTTACGGATCTGGTCTGCTACTACTGCAAAGCCTCTTCCTGCATCGCCGGCTCTTGCTGCTTCAATAGCTGCATTTAAGCTTAACAGATTGGTCTGGGCTGCGATGTCTTCAATTTCAGCAATAATACTTTCAATCTTCGCAGAAGTATCACTGATACGTTCCATCGTAGCTACCATACTCTTCATCTCTGTCTGGCTTGTCTCTGCTGCAACAGCACATTCTTCTGCTTTCTGATATGCTGCGTTCATATTAACCGCACATCTTTCCAAACCGCTTGTCAACTCGTCCATAGTTGCCTGCATTTCCTCAACAGAAGCAGCCTGGTCGGTTGCACCCTCTGCTAACGCCTGCGCACCTTCAGCTAAGTTGGTGGAACCTGCGGATACCATTTCGGATGCATTTCTTACATCCTTTAATGCCATATCCATTCTACGGTTCATCTGACGGATGGCCATCAATAATCCATTGTATTCACCTATGTATTCTTCTTCGCAGGCAGTCCGGATATTGAAATTACCATCTGCCATATCATTTAATAACTGTTCTAAGTCTTCGAAGATTTTCTGTAACTTATTGGTAGTGCCTGAAACAGCCTGTACCATGTCTCCCACTTCGTCGTTTCCAACATAATCCGGGAATGGAGAAGAAATATCACCCTTCTCAAATTCTACCATTCTATCGCCCAATTCATTAAGTGGCTGGGCAATTCCTCTTGCAATAATAATACTTACTCTTCTTGAAATAACAACTATGGAAATGGTTAATATTGCCATTAAAATCATCGCACCATATTCTAACAGATTACATACGGTTTCCATTTCATGTTCTTTTTCAATATTGACATCCATCAAATGAAGAGTAACTGCATCCAATTGTTCATATAACGGTGCCAATTCACTTATGGCTTTTTCCTGTGCCTGACGGGACATTTCCGCATCTGCTGAGGAACCCATTGCAATTACTTCGGCTTCTACTTTAAAATATGCCTCCAATGCACTCTGAATCTCTGCATATGCAGCCTTTCCTTCCGGCGTTACCATTGTCTTTTCAATGTCAGCCAAACGCTCATAGGTCTTTTCTTTACGTGCGGCATGCTTCTCAATCAAAGAATCTACCAATTCCGGATCATCATAACCGATAATTCCCCGCATGTTGGAACGGCATTCTGCATATTCATTCATAAATAATGCAATGTCACCCTGCGGTAATGCGTAATTGTTCATTGCATTCTTAAAATTAACAGTTACTACAATAATAGCAACCAATCCTATCAAGGACACCGCCGCTGATATATTACTCACAATGTTGAAGGCTTTCTTCAGACGCTTCTCAATTCTCAATCCATTAAAATTTAGGAAGTTTCCTGTAGCCTTGTTCTTATTCTTTCCCATGACTCACTCTCCTCTTTCGTTTTAATATTGGTATTTAAATTGTACATCCGTTTCCCCTTTTTTTCAAGCAAAGACAGACTTTTCTTTAACAATCCAAAAAGTTTCCGTTCAAAAGCATCCTTCTTCCCCAAAGCAATAACACAAATTAATTTTTGAAGCTATGTATCGGAGCCGGAATTCTTCCACCCCTGTTCACAAATGCATCACATGAAAAACGGTTCACCGGCATAATTGGCGCATATCCAAGCAAGCCACCGAATTCCACGGTTTCCCCTACCCCTTTACCAACAACAGGAATAATACGGACTGCTGTTGTTTTCTGGTTAATCATACCGATTGCCAGCTCATCTGCAATGATACCGGAAATGGTCGTTGCCTTCGTATCCCCCGGAATGGCAATCATATCCAGACCTACAGAACATACACAAGTCATAGCTTCCAACTTTTCTAATGTAAGTGCCCCAGCAATTACGGCATCAATCATACCCTGGTCTTCACTGACAGGAATGAACGCTCCTGAAAGACCGCCTACATAAGAAGAAGCCATAACACCTCCCTTCTTAACCTGATCATTTAATAAGGCAAGAGCTGCTGTTGTTCCCGGTGCACCGGCATATTCCAAACCGATTTCACAAAGAATATCTGCAACACTGTCCCCGATTGCAGGCGTTGGAGCAAGGGATAAGTCCACAATACCAAACGGTACTCCCAATCTCTTTGACGCTTCTTTTGCAACCAACTGTCCCACACGGGTAACCTTAAATGCCGTCTTCTTAATGGTCTCGCAGAGAACTTCAAAATTCTCACCACGGACTTTTTCAAGGGCTTTCTTTACTACACCCGGTCCGCTGACACCTACATTAATAATCATATCCGCTTCCGTCACACCATGGAAAGCACCTGCCATAAACGGGTTATCATCCGGTGCATTACAGAATACTACCAGCTTAGCACAACCCAGGGAATCTCTGTCTTTGGTGTATTCTGCTGTCTGTTTTACAATCTCACCCATGGTCTTAACGGCATCCATATTGATACCGGTCTTTGTAGAACCAAGGTTAATGGAGCTGCAGACACGCTCTGTGCAGGCAAGAGCCTGCGGAATGGACTGAATCAGCATTTCGTCCGCAGGAGTACTTCCCTTTGCTACAAGGGCAGAATACCCACCGATAAAGTTAACCCCTACTTCATGAGCCACCTTATCCAATGTCTGTGCAATGGTTACGAAATCTTCCGGTTTCTTACAAGCAGCGCCACCGATTAATGCAATCGGGGTAACAGAAATTCTCTTATTCACAATCGGAATACCGAATTCTTTTCCGATTTCATCTCCGGTCTTTACCAAATCCTTTGCTGCATTTTTTATCTTGTTATAGATTTTTTCATTTACCTTATCTAAGTCGGAATCAATACAATCAAGCAAACTGATTCCCAATGTTATGGTTCTTACGTCGAGATTTTCTTTTTCAATCATCTTATTAATCTCGGCAACTTCAAATATGTTTAACATGTTTTATCCCTTTTCAATCTTTTTCTATTTCCCATCAAACTTGCCTGATATTCAGTCGCTTGACAGTTTTTCTCACTAGATTCTCTGCATACTCTTAAAGATATCCTCGCGCTGGCATTTGATGATAACACCGATTTCTTTTCCTACTTCTTCCAGTTCATCTGCCACATCGCCAAATTTCTTTTCTGTCTTTTCCATGTCTGTAATCATCATCATGTTAAAGTAACCCTGAACGATGGTCTGGGAAATATCAAGAATGTTGATATTGTTTTCTGCAAGATAGGTACAAACCTTTGCAATAATTCCGACAGTATCCTGTCCTACTACTGTAATAATTGTTTTTTTCATACTATATTTCCTTCCTGCTAAAAAGCATTTATTTTTCATAAGTAAACAGTATGCCACTACTTGCACATACTGTCTATTTTATCTGTATTAATTCGGATGGTCCGCTTCGTCTGGCAACATGAATCGGAAAATCATCCGCTTTGTACGGAACATCTGCCATATTTATCTCCAGGCGCACTGTCTCATAAGCCAATTGGGGAAGATTATTCTCCTGACTAAGATGCCCTAATACCACTGCCTGCATATTATCATGCAAAATCCTGCTTAACAACTGTCCGGAAAGTTCATTGGACAAATGTCCCCTGTCCCCTAAAATTCTTCGCTTTAAATGATACGGATAAGGTCCCACCTGTAACATACGCACATCATGATTGGCTTCCAGTAAAACCGCATCCATGCCTTTTAAACATTCTACGGTGTAATCATTGTATGTTCCCAAATCCGTCGCAATCGCCACTTTCTTTTTCCCGTATTGAAACCGGTATGCCACCGGCTCTGCCGCATCGTGGGAGGTTCTCATAGGATTGCATTTGATATCTTTAATTATAAAGGATTCATCCGGGCAAATGGGACAGAATAACTCTTCTTCTACTTTACCCAGGGAGGAATATCCTTTGATGGCATCTAGGGTCCTTTGTGTTGCATAGATAGGAATATGGTATTTCCGGCTGATTACTCCAAGTCCGCTGATGTGATCCGAATGTTCATGGGTAATCAGAATGCCATCCACATCCTGAAGGGAAACTCCGATTTCCTGTAGCCCTTCTTCCGTTCTCTTTTTACTGATTCCTGTGTCTACTAATAAATGCGTTGTATCAGAACCCACATAAATACAGTTGCCACTACTTCCGCTGGCAATCGAATACAACTGCATTATTGTTTCCTCCAGTATATTTCAATAATATCTTTATCATGAAGTTCTTCCATATAGTTGGCATCATGACCGTTAACCGTAGTTACGATAGCCCCCTGCGGTTTGGAAAGATCAAAGTTGATAAAGTTAAATACATCCACAAAAACATATCTTGGCTTGCCGCTCATGGCTACCGGCTTGCCATTTACCATTACATACATGGTAACCGGTTCTTTCGGAAGCTCTACTTCTTCCTCTAATAATTCTTTGGCTTTATCCGCTGCATCATTCGTTTTCTGTTCTGTCACAGAATCCTGTACCTTTTCTTCCGCCTTTGTTTCTGCCTTGTCTTGCTCTACCTTAGCAGGTGCCAATTCTTCGCTTGTTTCTTCCATAACAGAATCATAGGCTTCGTCTTCCTCATCCAGCCAGTCTTCCGCCGGTTTTTCAAGAAGCTTCCAGATTACCTCAAAATTCTCATAAACCTTGGTATCTTCAGACGCCTCTTTATTATTTACCATGCAAACTACGTCTTTTTCCACAATAATATCCGTAGCCGTCTTAATCTGCTCCACTGTCACATAATCCAAGAATTCGATTTCGTCCCCTTCTTTAATCTCATAAGAGCCGGTTACTACCTTACCGTTTACAGAAGGATATTTTGGCATGGTAACCTTTTTCCCGTTCACAAAAATCTGAATCTCATTTTTGAATTCCGGAAGTTTTTCCAAAAGCATCTTGGCCGGTGCACCCGCCGTTGATTCAAACACACGGATAATATCATTTTCTTTAATCGGAGAATACAGGTTCGCAGGCTCACCGTTTAATGCAATCACTGCACCCTCTCCCATTTCTCCTCTTACAAAACGGGCTTTACCGTTAACCGTAAACTTCAGTTCTTTTCCGCTCTTCGGGAACAGGTCCGTTGACGGATAATCTGCCTGCATAGCAGCATCCATAATGGTTAATTTATCGTTGTTATACAATTTAACAGAGGTATCATTGAAGCTTACAAAGATGAAATTATGATTCTCTTTGTAAAAATCAAGGCAGATACCAATCGGCGTTACTAAGAGGGAATTCTGTTCCATTTCTGTATCTTCAAAGATAATGGTCTGCATAACTTCCTTGCCGCGGATTGCTACTCGTTCCGGTGCGATGCCAAGCTTCTCTGCCAAGGCCTTTGTATAACCCGGAATCTTACCGCCACCACCAACAACAAATACAGCTCCTACTGCCTTATCACCGTTTAATTCCAAAATCTTCTCTGCCACATCATCCGTCATCTTCTTAACTGCCGGATACAGCAAATCTTCTACTTCTTTTGCTGAAATCTGCTGAGGAAGTCCCATAATATCATTGTATGTAACGACATCCATTTCCCCTGCTTCCCGCTTGATTACTTCTGCGGTATTAAAATCCACCATGCAATGCAGGGCAATAATCTCTGTCAGGGAATCTCCCGCAATCGGAATCATACCAAAGGCAGTAATGGTTCCTTCTTTGGTAATGGAAATATCGCTTGTACCGGCGCCAACATCTACCAAGGCAATGTTTAACAGACGGAATTTTTCCGGAATGGCAAGTTCAATAGCGGCAATCGGTTCTAGGGTCAGACTGGCAACACTGAGCCCTGCATGCTCAACTGCTTTGTACAAACCATCCACTACATCATCCGGTAAAAATGTGGCAATCATATCCACACCGATTTTTTTCGCTTTATGGGATTCCAGATTGCTGATACTGTAATCATTCATGTAGTAGCGCACAACGCTGTTACCCACACAGTAAAAATGCATACCGGTATCATTATCCTGCATAAATTCCTTATAGGCTTCTTCAATCGCCTTAGAATTCAACGCATAAATATCTTCTTCCGTCACAATCTTATCGGTACCAAAATCCACCTCATAATGAGTCTGGACTGTCTTAAGAACACGGCCTGCGGCTGCAATACATACCTTTTCCAACCGTCTTGTGAGCTTAAACTCCAAACGCTCCTTTACTTCGCGGATGGTATTACCAACCTTGCCGATATCATGAATCTGACCATCTATCATGGCACGGGTCTCATGCTCCTTACCGCACTGTGCCACTACAACAAATTTGCCGTCATCCTGTCTGTAACCGACAGTTCCCACAATACTTCTTGTTCCGATGTCCAAACCAAATACTAATTGTCCTGGAAATTTTTTTGTACCTTCCACAGTCTGTCCCCCAATAATTTATCAATTTGTTTCTTTGTCGCTTCCAAATCCATACCATTATCTATTACAACATGACAGGACTCTCTAAACTCTTCCTCTTTAAGCTGACCATTAAAAATTTGTGTGACCTTCTCATCACTATACCCGCGGCTTTCTTTTAACCTTGCTCTTCTCACATCTTCTGATGCATGAATATACCACAGCTCATCCACGTGCTCCCCATAACCGCATTCAATTAAGAGTGCCGCTTCCACAAAAAAGAAATCATAGTTTTGTGCTTTCTTTTCTTTTTCAATCTCTGTCAGAATATACTCTTTTACGGCCGGATGAATAATAGCATTGACTTTTATAAGCAGCTCTTTATCAGCAAAAATCCTTGCTGCCATCTTATTTCTGTCAATATAGCCTTCTTCATTCAGTATATCACGTCCTAAAAGCTCTACCAACTGATTATAACAGATTTCTCCCGGAAGCTTAACCCTGTTTCCCACATCATCTGCCAAAATCACACGGCATTTGTAATTTGCTTTCATATATTGTAACACACTGGATTTGCCGGCACCAACGCCGCCTGTAATTCCAATTATTAACATGTTTTACTTCGCCTCATACCAATCGTTTCCGCAATGTACATCCACTTCCATGGCAACCAGCAAATCGGCAGCTTCCTTCATTCCGTTTACCAGAATTTCCCTCACCTTGTCCACTTCATCTTTTGCGGTTTCCAATAAAAGTTCATCATGCACCTGAATTAAAATCTTAGACTTCAAATTCTGACGTTTTAATTCTTCCCACACACGAATCATTGCAATCTTCATAATATCCGCGGCACTTCCCTGAATCGGTGCATTCATGGCAACACGTTTTCCGAAGGAACGTTGCATAAAATTACTGCTTAAAATCTCCGGAAGAGGTCTTCTTCTTGCAAACATAGTAGTTACATATCCATCTTTTTCTGCATTCTCTACAGTGGCATCAAGGAACTCCTTAACCTTTGGATATTGCTCAAAATACGCCTGGATATAGCCCTCTGCTTCCTTCCGGTTAATACTCAAATCCTGACTGAGTCCAAAGGAACTGATGCCGTATACAATACCAAAATTAACTGCTTTTGCATTTCGTCTTTGCAAATCCGTAACCTCATTAAGCGGAGTATGGAATACCTTAGACGCTGTGATTCTATGAATATCCGCATCCTGCTTATAGGCTTCAATTAGCTGTTCATCCCCTGACATATGTGCCAAAAGTCTTAATTCTATCTGGGAATAATCCACATCCATAAATACGTATCCATCCTTTGGAATAAAGGCCTTACGGATACGTCTTCCCAATTCCATACGCATTGGAATATTTTGCAGATTCGGCTCGGTAGAGCTGATACGCCCTGTTGCCGTAATAGTCTGCTGGAATGTCGTATGAATTCTGCCATCCTCAGCAATACAATGAAGCAATCCTTCCGCATAAGTTGATTTTAATTTTGCCAAAGTACGGTATTCTAAGATATCTGCAACAAGCGGATACTCAGCTGCCAACTTTTCCAACACATCAGCCGCTGTCGAATATCCGGATTTCGTTTTCTTGCCTCCCGGAAGCTTTAACTTTTCAAACAGCACTTCTCCCAACTGTTTCGGAGAATTCAAATTAAATTCTTCTCCTGCTGCAGCATATACCGCCGCCTGAAGCTCTTCGATTCTGGAAACCAAAGACTCTCCGTAGGAAACCAATTCCTCCTTATTCACAAGGACTCCCAATGTCTCCATATCATACAACACGACGGAAAGTGGCATTTCCACTTCGGTATAAAGCTTCATCATGCCAAGCTCTTCCACTTTGTCCAAAACCGGTTGCTTGGCAGCATATAATACATACGCCAATGTAGCACCATATATTACAAATTCATCCTGCTTTTCTTCCGCTGCTTGCTTAAGAGTCATCTTGCCAAAGAACTGCTCCCGTTCCCTGATAGGCATATCGAGATATTCTCTTGCTATATCCTCTATAAAATACGCATTCTTAATCGGGTTAATCAGATAGGATGCTATCTTTAAATCCACAATCGTATTCCTGTGTGAACATGTATCTTCTGTAAATACGTCCAATCCCGTACATGCATACATATCCTTTGCGTAAAACGTAATTACTGAAACCTTTTTAGCCAGTTCCTTCACTTTTTCCGTAAGATATGCTTCGGTTAAAAATCCTTCCGGAATTAACACATAACTTTTTTCTTTTGAAAAACACAAAGCGATTCCTGCAAGGGAATTACTCTTTTCCTCATCCTTTAATAATAAACAAGCGGCTTCCTCTGCTTTCAGTGCCTCTTTAAACACTTCTTCACATGCCGGTAAATCCGTTATCTTAATCCACTGACAATCCAATTTCTGTTCTTCTACATTGTCATTTGAAAATCTGGTAAGGAAATTCTTAAATTCTAATTTTTGAAATAATCCATATGCTTCCTTAGTATAGAAATTACCAATTTCCATATCGTCAAAGGAAACATCCAATTCACAATCCGTCTTAATGGTTGCCAATGCTTTGCTCAAATCGGCAAGTTCTCTGTTTTCCATTAAGGACTCTTTAATACTCTTTTTTGTAATTTCTTCTATGTGCCCGTAAATACCTTCTATAGAGCCATAGGCTACCATCAGACCGATAGCTGTTTTTTCTCCAACCTTAGGCACTCCCGGAATATTATCGGAAGCATCCCCCATAAGTGCTTTTAACTCTATGAACTGAGCCGGTGTCACATGATATTTTTCCAAAACATCCTTTGCATAATAATCCTCGGTCTCCGTACGTCCGCCCTTCGTCTTTGGAATACGGATTTTGATATTTTCGGATGCTATCTGTAATAAATCCCTGTCGCCGGATACCAGTGTGACCGCTGTTTTGTTCTTTTCCGCCTGCTTTGCCAATGTCCCTAAAATATCATCTGCCTCGTAGCCGCCCTTTTTTACCACAGTAATATTCATGGCAGCCAATACATCCTGAAGTACCGGCACCTGTTCCCTAAGCTCCTGTGGCATAGGCTTACGTGTTCCCTTATATTCCGCATACATCTTGTGACGGAAGGTAGGTTCCTTTACATCAAAAGCCACGCAAAGATAATCCGGTTTTTCTTCTTCCAGAATCTTAAATAATATATTCAAAAAACCGTATATTCCGTTTGTATGCAGACCTTCTGCATTGGTAAGCAACGGAACTCCGTAAAATGCACGGTTTAATATACTGTGTCCATCTACCAAAACGAGTTTTTTACCCATATAAAACTCCAATCCCTGCTGTCATATTTGTGTTTTCATTACTTATTTGTGAACACCAAAACCAGAATAAAAATGACTGCCAGCATAGCAATAAATTCCAAAACATAAATTGCAAATGCAGCTCTTCTCTGACTCTTTATCTTTTTGTAAGATGCTTCGATTAAGTTATCCAAATCTTTACTCAAATCAAAGCTTCCACCGCCTTCCAAACGGGCAGTACCCTCTCTTACCAGATATTGGATACTGAGTTCTTCCCTGCATTCCGGACATTCTTCAATATGTTTTAAAAAGTTTTCGGCTGTCCGTCCACTCAACTCACCATTTAAAAATGCGGTAATATTCTTTTGAACCTCTTTACATTCCATATCTGCCTCCATGGAATTTACGAAAACAAGAGCCCGCTGACGGACTCTTGCATTCTATTCATTACTCTTCTGTAGGAATTTCCACTTTGATACAAAGTTCTTCCAACTGTTTTTCCGGAATCACATTCGGTGCCTGTGTCATGAGACAGGACGCATCCTTAATCTTCGGGAATGCGATAACTTCACGGATGGATTCTGCCTTTACAAGCAACATAACAAATCTATCAAGACCGTAAGCCAAGCCTGCATGAGGCGGAACACCATATTTAAAGGCATCCAAAAGGAAACCAAAACGTTCCTGTGCCACTTCCGGTGCAAGTCCCAATACTTCAAACATCTTAGACTGGATATCTCCCTGATGAATACGCACACTACCACCACCAAGTTCGACACCGTTTAATACGATATCATAGGCTTTTGCACGTACTCTGCCCGGGTCGGAATCAATATACTGCCAGTCCTCTTCCATCGGCATAGTAAATGGATGATGTACGGCTACAAATCGGTCTTCTTCCTCGCTGTACTCAAGGAGTGGGAATTCGGTAATCCAAAGGAAGTTAAACTGATTGTTGTCAACAAGTTCTAACTGTTTAGCCAATTCCAGACGAAGTCCGCCAAGTACATTCCACACAATCTTATTCTTATCTGCTGCAAACAATAATAAATCGCCTGCTTCACCTTCCATCTTAGCAACCAAAGCTGCCAATTCTTCATCTGTCATAAATTTGGCAAAAGAAGATTTGTAAGAACCGTCAGGTAATACACAAAGATATGCAAGACCTTTTGCTCCGCATCCTTTTGCATAATCTACCAAAGCATCAATTTTCTTACGTGGCATTTCTGCCTGTCCTTTTACATTGATACCGCGAACGGAACCACCGTTTTCAAGTGCTCCCGTAAATACACCAAAACCGCATCCGGCTACTACATCGGATACATCTGTTAATTCCATACCGAAACGAGTGTCCGGCTTATCGGAACCAAAACGGTTCATGGCATCATGCCAAGTCATACGAGGTAATGGCAACTGTACATCAAGACCGATTGCTTCCTTGCATACATGCTGAATCAATCTTTCATTTACTTCCATTACATCTTCTTCATCCACGAAAGAAAGCTCCATATCCACCTGTGTAAATTCAGGCTGTCTGTCCGCACGCAAATCTTCATCACGGAAACATTTTGCAATCTGGATATAACGGTCATATCCGGAACACATTAACAGCTGCTTATAAAGCTGTGGTGACTGCGGAAGGGTATAAAAATCTCCCGGATGCACACGGCTTGGTACCACATATTCTCTTGCTCCTTCCGGAGTTGCCTTACCAAGCATCGGAGTCTCAATTTCAATAAAGCCTTCCTTTGCCATAAATGCACGGATTTCACTTGCAATCTTGCTTCTGAGCATGATATTACGCTGTAAATCCGGTCTTCTTAAATCCAAGTAACGATGCTTTAAACGAAGTTCTTCTTTTGTCTTACTATCCTCTTCCACAGGGAAAGGAGGTGTCTCTGACTCTGCAAGTACCCGCAGAGTCTGTGCCTTAATCTCAATCTTACCGGTTGCAAGATTCTCATTTACCGCACCGGCTCTTTCTTCTACGGTACCTTCTACCGCAATAACAAATTCACTTCTTAAGTGATATGCCTTTTCAAATGCTTCTGCTCCTACGGATTCTTCTTCAAAGATAATCTGTAAAATACCGGAACGGTCACGAAGGTCAACAAAGATAATACCGCCCTTGTTACGCTGCTTGGCAACCCAACCCATAACGGTTACTTTTTCGCCCACATTCTTTTCGGATACTTCCGCACATCTATGGGATCTTTTCAATCCCTTCATTGATTCTGCCATTTTAATGCCTCCATATTATGCTACTTCATTTCGAATTCATATAAAAAACCTATTATTGTTTCAGTGGATTTTTGTAGAATTCCTTGAATTCTGCATATCCCTCTTTTTCTAACTGTTCTTTCTGGAACTTCTTATTCTTATTCATTCTTGCAACAAGAATCTGTTCCCCATTATTTCTGGCTTCCTGTGCCTGCTTCATAACATCGCAAAGCACATCGGTACCCACACCCTTTTCAATCAGGTATGCAGTTTTCTTTCTGGCTCCCGGAATCTGGAATCCGCTTTCCAATAAAAGAAGTACGATTCTTTCAAAACCGATGGAGAAACCACACGCCGGTGCATCATTGCCCGTAAACTTGCCAACCATCTTGTCGTAACGGCCACCGCCACCGCAGCTTCCGCCAAATTCAGGAATGGCAATTTCAAAAATAGTTCCTGTATAATAGCTCATACCACGAACCAGAGTCGGGTCAAATACCATATCAAACTGAGCATTCTTACATGCTTCTACGCTTTCAATAATCTGAGCTAAATTTTCTTTTACATCGGCTTCTAAGCAATCGCCCAGTGTATCAGCAAGGAAAGCAAGACCGTTTTCCTTATTCTCTTCAATCCCCTTGAATAAAGAAAGGTACTTATCAATGCTTTCCTTAACAAAACCATTGTTTGCAAGGTCTTCCGCCACTCCATCAAGACCAATCTTATCCATCTTATCCAAAATAATGAATACAGTGTCAAAATCTTCTTCTGCAAAACCACTGTACTGTGCCATTGCCTTTAAGATTTTTCTGTCATTGATACGGATTTCAAAATTCTTAAAGCCAAGCTTACCAAGTGTGGTTGTCGTTGCGGTAATCAATTCGATTTCCGCAAGATTACTCGGTTCACCTAAGATATCAATATCACACTGGTAGAACTGGCGGTAACGACCGCGCTGTGGTCTGTCTGCACGCCATACCGGTCCAATCTGCAATGCCTTAAACGGGGATGGTAAATTTGCCGCATTGTTTGAATAAAATCTAACAAGCGGTACAGTTAAATCGTAACGTAATCCGCTGTCTGTCAAATCATCTGCTGACTGTGCTGTCTCAAGATTTAACTTCTCACCACGCTTTAAAATCTTGAAGATTAATTTTTCATTTTCGCCACCCTGTTTATTGCTCAAATTTGCAATATTTTCCACGCAAGGTGTCTCAATACTGGTAAAGCCGAACTGAGCATATGTTTCCTTAATTACGCCAATCACATAATCACGAATCTGCATCTCAGCCGGCAAAATATCCTTCATACCGGTAACCGGTTTCTTACTTAATGCCATTATCTTTTCCTTCTTTCACTCATTTTATTTCCGGTCTTATTCCTATTACTCCCGGAATACACATTCTTTCCATACGAATAAGACTCTTTTTCTTACAATAATTTTACATATATCATGTACATAAAATTAACCCACTATATTTTACCAGAATATATGCAAAAAGGAAAACTGTTTTCGAAAAAAAACAAAAAATAGGCAGCCTGTTATTGCGCTGCCTATTTACCAATCATTCATCCTCTATTTTTCTGCATACAGTCGTCTCTTCCGTTCAATCATCTCATCAATCTGGGCAATATACAAATCCACATCCTTGACCGTATCGCATCTCTCAATTCGTCCGCCGCCCATTACATTTTTGCTTACTGTACCTGCACCGAGTGCAACAATGGATTGCATTTCTTCCATAATCAGAATATTATAGATACCGTACTTACCCTCTCTGGCATATCCAACATTTTCAAAATTACCGGACATGTTTTTCTGACGGTAGAGATAATACGGTGCCATATCCATTTCGCTTGCCGCTTCTGCTGACATTTCCATGGTTTCGTCGGTATTATTCAGGCACTGGATACCCTGCTCCTGAATCCACTGACTCATTTTTGATGCTCGTTTAATGGCAAGGGAATGTACCGTAAGACTGTCCGGATTCATTTCCTTTACCTGGCGGAGTGTTTCTGCCACGTCCTCCTTAGTTTCATCCGGAAGACCTAAAATTAAGTCCATATTAATATTGTCAAAACCAATCTCACGAGCCAGCGCAAAGGCTTCTTTTACCTGTTCTACGGTATGTCTTCTTCCGATCAGTTTCAGTGTTTCTTCTTTCATAGTCTGCGGATTGACTGAGATTCGGGTAACACCATGCTTTTTAAGTACTTCCAGTTTTGCCTTTGTAATACTGTCTGCACGTCCTGCTTCCACGGTATATTCGAGTGATGTTGACAAATCAATCTTTTTAGCTACATAGGAAAGTAAGCGGTCTAACTGTTCTGCTTCTAAAGTCGTTGGTGTACCTCCGCCAATATAAATGCTGTCCAACGTTTTATCCTTAAACGCCTCGGCAACATAATCAATCTCTTTTTCCAAAGCCGATAAATAATCATCTACTTTGTTACGGCAGGATGCAATGGAGTACGAAGTGAATGAACAATACAGGCATGTTGTCGGGCAGAACGGAATTCCTATGTACAAAGAATATCCCTTTTCATAGTGAATTTTGGATAAAATCTCCCGTTCCCGTTTTGCAATATCATACGCCAGTAATGCCTTTTTATCGGAGCAGCTGTACATATCCTTCATATAGGCAATGATTTCGTCCTGTTCCTTGCCCTCTTCTAACATGGCATACGGAATCTTGGTCGGACGGATGCCGGTCAGATTGCCCCATGGAAGCTCTTTCCCTGTAAATGCAGATAAAATGCCGTACAATAAATGCTTCAGTTCATTCTTGTATTGCGGACGCGCCAATCCCTCATCCATCACACTTTCTTGACGGTATTTTTCTTCTCCGTCTACTGTAATTACCGCTCTAATTCTGTTTTCTTCAAAATACATAAAAAGTTCCGGCAGATTAAAATCAGAAGAAAGGGATTTCTCCCCTTCCTCAAATACTTTCACATCTTCTGCCGGATAAAATGCTTTTACCAATGAATGAATATCGTAGGCAAATTCATTCTTATTACATTTTACAACTATCATTGTCTTAGTCCTTTTTTAGCTTATCCTTAAATAAACGGATTGTATTTCTTTTCATGTCCGATAGTGGTGCTTTCACCATGTCCCGGATATACTACCGTATCATCCGGTAATACAAATAATTTATCCTTTACGGAACGCACCAGTGTACTCATGGAACCGGTCGGAAGGTCCGTTCTTCCCACAGATTCTTCAAACAGAGTATCCCCACTGATAAGCATATCTGCTTCTTCAAAATAATAACAGCAGCTTCCCTTTGTATGTCCCGGTGTGGCAATCACTTGAAACGTCATACCTTCAACCGTCACCTCTTCGCCATCTTTAAGCAAAGTATTGGCTTTCACCGTACAGGCTCTTCCCGCACCTGCCGATACATTCAAATCCGAAGATAACAAAACATCTTCTTCGCCTTCATACGCATATACCGGTGCACTTGTTAACTGACGAAGTCTGGAGCATCCCCAGATATGGTCAAAATGTCCATGTGTCAGCAAAATAGCCGCCACTTCAAAACCATTGTTTTTCATTGCCTGAAAAATCTGGTCGCCATAATCCGCAGGGTCTATGAAAATAACCTTGCTGCTTCCTTCACGGTATACAAAATAGCAATTTGTCTGGCATACGCCAAGCATCATTCTTCCAATCTTAATATCAGCCATATAGACTCCTTTTAGCCCGTTGTTCTCTCAATATCCTGCACACTGTCCACATTGCGGACCTTATCAATGATTCTGTTAAGCTCATCCTTGCCGGATATTTCAAAGGTAACTGCCATAGTCGCAATTCCCTGCTTACTGATACGGGTATTCATACTTAAAATATCAATATCTTTTTCCGTTAAGGCTTTTGACACATCCGCCAAAAGACCGTTACGGTTGGTGGCATAAATCACAATTTCAACCGGATATTTTTCAAAATGTCCGTCAGCACCCTGTTGCCAATCTGCATCAATTAATCTTCCCCTGTCAAATTCAGGAAGGTTAATAACATTGATACAATCCGTACGATGTATGGACACACCACGTCCTCTGGTAACAAAACCAACGATTTCATCTCCCGGAACCGGATTGCAACAACGTGAAAAACGTACCGCCACGTCATCAATGCCCTTTACCACAATACCACTCTTGGAACGCGGACGCATCTGGGCCTTCTGTGCATTTTCCTCCACAGATGCCAATACTTCCTCATCGGAGAGAGGTTTCTTATGGTCTCTGTCATAGGATTCCACCATACGGTTAATAATCTGTCCTTCTTTTAACCCACCATGACCGATAGCGGCAAGCACATTATCCCAATCATGGAATCCGTATTTTTTACAAATAACGGACATATATTCCGGCTTAGTGATACTTGCTACATCAATAGCTTTCGCCTTACAGTATGCAACAAACATTTCCTTGCCTTTTACAATATTGTCCTCTTTAAATTCCTTTTTAAACCACTGATTAATCTTATTTTTCGCCTGTGTAGACTTAGCCAGCTTTAACCAGTCACGGCTTGGTCCCTTAGAGTTCTGGGAAGTAATAATTTCAATCTGGTCACCATTGTTAATCTGATAATCAATCGTAACCAATTTACCGTTAACCCTGGCACCCACCATACGGTTACCTACTGCACTATGGATGGCGTAAGCAAAATCAATCGGTGTACTTCCGTACGGAAGGTTCTTCACCTCTCCTGTCGGGGTAAAACAGTAAATACTATCAGAGAAAAGGTCCAAGTCACCCTTTAACAGATTCATGAATTCCTTGTTATCAGACATGTCCGTCTGCCATTCGAGAATCTGTCTGAGCCATGCCAGCTTTTCTTCTTCCTGTGCTTCTACCTTTTTACCGTCAGAGGCTTCCTTGTATTTCCAATGGGCAGCAATACCAAATTCTGCCGCCTTATGCATCTCATAGGTACGAATTTGAATTTCAAACGGAGTTCCGTCAAAACCAATCAAAGTCGTATGCAGGGACTGATACATATTTGCCTTTGGCATGGCAATATAGTCCTTAAATCGTCCCGGAATCGGTTTATACATTTCGTGGATAACACCAAGTGCCGCATAACAGTCCTTTACACTGTCTACAATAATTCGTACGGCAAACAAATCGTAAATCTGGTCAATGGTTTTATCCTGATTTTTCATCTTCTTGTAGATACTGAAAAAGTGCTTAATACGTCCGTCAATCTTTGCATCGATGTCCGCATTCTTAATATGGGCACTTACTTCCTCTACAATACGCTGAATATACTTTTCACGCTCACTCTTACGTACTGCAATCTTATCTACCAAATCGTAATATACGTCCGGAAGTAAATATTTTAAGGATAAATCGTCCAATTCCACCTTTAACTTACTAATACCGAGTCTTTGGGCAATCGGACTGTAAATATCCAAGGTCTCCCTTGCGATACGCTGCTGTTTCTCCGGAGGCATATGCTTAAGGGTACGCATATTGTGCAGACGGTCTGCCAGCTTAATTAAAATAACACGGATATCCTTTGCCATAGCAAGGAACATTTTACGGAGATTTTCAGCCTGAAGTTCTAATTTCTCCGCATTTTTATCAAATGTTTTATTCCCGATATCCGAATGTTCATCGCGATCCTGTGTAAAACTAAGAGCCTGTAATTTGGTCACGCCATCTACCAAAAGTGCAACATCCGCTCCAAACATTTCTTCAATCTGTTCTTTTGTATATAAAGTATCTTCCACTACATCGTGTAATAATCCGGCAGCAATGGTCTCCTTATCCATTTCCAAATCGGCAAGGATAATGGACACGTATAAAGGATGAATAATATAAGGCTCTCCCGATTTGCGCACCTGTCCCATATGGGCATGTTCTGCCAGAGTATATGCCTTTTCAATCAGGGAAATATCATCCGACGGATGGTATTTTTTGACGCGCGAAATCAGATCGTCGTACAGCTCCTGAGGAGTCAAATACTCCTTTAATGCCTTAATACGACCATCATCAATTACTAACCCAATGCTATTCTGTTCTTCCTGCAATGCTTTCATCTTGTCCATACGTAATGCCTACCCTCATGAGATGTATCATAATAATAGTAAAATACTACTACCTATTATTTCCCAGGATAAATAATTGCAGAATCCAAACGATATCCTTTAATCTTATCTCTGCCATTTAATCCGGCTAATTCCATTAATACAACAACACCGACCACTTCACCACCGAGACTTTCCACTAATTTAATCATTGCTTCTGTGGTTCCGCCGGTTGCAATCAAATCGTCTACGATTAATACCTTCTGCCCCGGCTTAATCGCATCCTTATGCATTTCTATTGTTGCAGTACCATATTCCAAATCATAGGTCATTTCTACAGTTTCACAAGGAAGCTTTCCTTTTTTGCGGATTAAAACAAATGGCTTATGCTGCTTATAAGCAATCGGTGTACCAAAGATAAATCCTCTTGACTCTGCTCCGGCAACCACATCATACGTAAGATCACTTACCATTTCTTCCATCGTATCAATAGCAAGCTGTAATCCGTCCGCATCCTGCAATACACTGGTAACATCTCGGAACATAATTCCTTCTTCCGGGAAATCCGGTATGGTTCTTACATAATCTTCTAACTTTTTCATTTGCTCTGCTCCTTTAACCTGTAGCTGTATAACCCATATACAGAGTTATCTTATTGATTATTTTTCAAAAAGTTACCTTTTATTTTATTCTTAAATCATCAACAAGTCAATGAAATCTCTATTTCCATTGACTTGTCCAATATTGCTCGTTAGTTCTGAAACTGACTATTATACAGTACGGAATAAAATCCCTTTTGCAAAAGTAAGGAATCATGATTTCCCTGCTCAATTACTTTTCCGTCTTTCATAACCAGTATCACATCCGCAGTCTGAATGGTAGAAAGTCTGTGCGCGACAATAAAACTGGTACGTCCCTCCATGAGCTTGGCAAACGCATTCTGTATCTTAAGTTCTGTACGGGTATCTATGGAAGAAGTCGCTTCATCCAGTATTAACATCGGTGGTAGGGCTAACATTATCCTCGCAATACACAAAAGCTGCTTCTGCCCTGCGGAAAGCATTCCTCCGTCCTCTCCGATTACCGTATCATAACCGTTTGGAAGCCTCTTAATAAATGAATGGGCATGGGACGCTTTTGCTGCCGCAATCATTTCTTCCTCTGTAGCATCTTCTTTTCCCATTGTAATATTGTCACGGATGGTTCCTGCTTTTAACCAGGTTTCCTGCAATACCATTCCGTAATTCTGTCGCAAAGAGTGCCGTGTCATATCCGTAATCTTCTTATCATCCACCTTGATACTTCCACTTGTCACATCATAAAAACGCATTAATAGATTAATCAATGTAGTCTTACCGCAACCCGTCGGTCCAACAATGGCAACCCTCTGTCCCGGCTTTACACTCAAATTAAAATCCTCAATGAGCTTTTTGTCGGGTACATAGGAGAAATACACATGCTCACAATCAATGTTCCCACTGGCATTCTCTAATATTACAGCATCTTCTGTTTCCGGTACTTCTTCTGTTTCTTCAATCAATTCAAACACACGGCTTGCACAGGCAAGCGCATTTTGTAATTCGGTAATCACTCCGGAAATTTCATTAAATGGCTTCGTATACTGATTGGCATAGCTTAAAAATGTAGTTAATGCACCCACAGTCATACCCCCGGCTATGCATGCAAACGCACCTGTCAGTGCTACAATGGCATATACAACAGAATTAACAAAGCGTGTACATGGATTCGTTAAAGAAGAATAAAAAATGGCCTGTAAAGAACATTTCTGCAATCTGGCATTAATTTCATCAAAACGTGCAATTGCCTCATCCTCCTGCGAAAACGCTTTCACTACCTTTTCATTTCCAATCATTTCGTCAATAAGCGAGGTCTGCTCCCCTCTTGTTTTTGACTGTTGTGCAAACATGGAGTATGTATGCTTTGCAATAAAATTAGCCACAAACAACGAAAGTGGGGTGACCACTACCACCAATACCGTAATTCCTTTATGAATGGTCAGCATAAATACAAGGGTTCCGAGAATGGTCATGATTCCTGTAAAGAACTGGGTAAATCCCATTAAGAGTCCATCTGCAAACTGTTCCACATCAGAGATAATACGGCTTACCGTTTCCCCGTACGGATGGGCATCCAAGTACTTTAAAGGAAGCTTCTGAATTTTTTCAAAGGCTTCATTACGGATATCCCGCACCACCTGATAGGTTACTTTATTATTGATAACATTCATTAACCACTGGAATAATGCGGTAAGTAATACTACAACCACTACCCGGATTAAAATTTCTGCTATGGCATGTAAATCCACGGCTCCATATACGATTTTATCCACAGCCTGACCGATTAAAATCGGCACGTACAAAGTAAACGCCACAATTCCCATAGCAAGAAGTAAGGACATAACCATGAGAGGAATGTATTTTTTCAAATAATGAAGAACTCTTTTTACTGTTTTCATAAATTCTTTTCGCCTTTCAATATCTTGAAGAATGGCTTAGCCATTCTTCGGTATAAAAAGGAAACCATGTTTCTTTTTATACTTCCTCCTTTTTGTATTGTGACATATATATTTCGTTATATACTTCGCAGGAAGCAAGCAATTCCTCGTGCGTTCCTTTTCCAACCAATTCTCCATCCTCCAACACAAGAATCAAATCTGCATGCTGAATGGACGATGTTCTCTGGGAAACGATAAATACGGTAGGATTTCCCTTTATTTCCTTTAACGCCTTACGGAGTGCTGCGTCCGTAGCAAAATCAAGTGCGGAAGAACTGTCATCCAAAATCAGGATGTCAGGATTCCCCACAAGAGCTCTTGCTATGGAAAGACGCTGTCTCTGTCCGCCGGATAAATTACGTCCGTTCTGCTCAATTTCACCGTCAAGACCACCCTTTTTATCCACCACATCCAAAGCCTGTGCTGCCTTTACGGCCTCCATAATTTCTTCATCTGTGGCATCTGCCTTTCTCCACTTAAGATTATCCCGGATACTTCCTTTAAACAGGACTGCCTTTTGCATCACAATTCCGATTTTTTCACGTAGTAATTCCTGCTTGTACTCTTTAACGTTAATTCCATCAATCAAAACTGCACCCTGAGTTGCGTCATAAAAACGCGGCAACAAATGCACAAGAGAAGTTTTACCGCAGCCCGTACCGCCAATAACGCCTACGGTCTGTCCTTTTTGCACAGTAAAATCAATATCCGTAAGAGATTCTTCCTTGGAACCGCTGTAAGTCAGACACACATGGTCGTAGCAAATATATGGGGCATTTGATGTACCCACAGCCGTATCTGCATCCGTGCACTCTTTGTTCTTTTCACCGGCAGTTCTATCCGTCATAGTCAATGTCCCGTCTGTCATGGATGACTCAATGGCAAACACTTCTGAAATACGGTTTGCACTGGCCGCCGCTTTATTCAATGTAACAATTAAATTAGCCAGCTTTACAAGTTCAACCAAAATCTGGGACATGTAATTGTAAAGGGCAACCACTTCACCCTGTGTTAAATCTCCCAATGACACCCGGACTGCACCTGTATAAATAAGAAGAACAATTGCAATATTAATCAAAACATAGGTCAGGGGATTCATAAGTCCGGAAATACTTCCTGACTTTTTCTGCATCATTGTCAATGCTTCATTGCTGGCCTCAAATCCGGCAACTTCATCTTCCTCCCTGCAAAATGCACGAAGAACCCTGACACCGGTCAGATTCTCCCTGGTACGGCGAAGTACTTCGTCCAATCGTTTCTGCACGCTTTTCATCATCGGAATATTTAGTGCCATAATGGTAAACACCACAATGGATAATCCTACAATGGCAAAAGCAAAAAAGAGTGCACATTTTACATCTATGGTAAATGCCATAATCATGGCTCCAAATACCACAAACGGAGAACGTAGGAACAGACGAAGGAACATATTCACCCCAGTCTGCGCCTGATTCACATCACTTGTCATTCGGGTAATCATGGTCGAGGTTCCCAGCGTATCAATCTCTGTATAGGACAATCCCATCAAATGCTCAAACAGATGATGACGCACCTTAGTTGCAAACCCAACAGCGGCCTTTGCCGAGAAAAACTGAGCCGTTACTGCTACAACCAAACCAATAAAGCCCAATAAAACCAAAATACCAAAATTTCTGATTAGTATTCCCTTATCATTTCCCGCAATACCGTTATCGATAATACCGGCAATTACCAGGGGAACAAACAATTCAAAGGACGCCTCTAACATTTTAAAAAGAGGCGCCAATACACATTCCTTTTTATAATCTTTTAAGTAAATAAGAAGTCGTTTCATAATCTTTACCTATCATTTTACTTTCCATTTATTCCGTCAGGAATATACATACAAGAGCTTTGTTTTCCTACATAAATCACTCACTGTAATTCACTATAGTATATCTGTCTTTTACCGTCAATAAATGCACCTACATCACACCGATTACAATTCCCAATACGATAACAACTGCACAGAACAATTTATAACCGGTATTCTTTTCCTTGAAAATATACTTACCTGCCAAAATAGTCACTACACATCCGCTCTGCTTAATGAGCGTCATAATGGTCACACGGCTGTCTGCCATTCCGTTTGCAATGAATAGTGCCTTATCTGCCGCCACAAATAAGATACTGAGAATCCATATCCATCCGTTCTTCCATACATTCCGGTTAATCTTAGTTTTGGTAACAACCATATAAATTGCATAATATAGAACCATAAACAGCATATACCAAAACTGTAATTGTGAACTGTTCATGTCCTTCATCAGAATCTTATCCAAAAGGCCGGATAATGCATTTAGCATACAAGAGAAAAAAGCAAACATTATGTAAATTGGCTTCACACCGTCACGGGACGCCTTTACAGCAGTCTGCGATGTACCTTCTTTATTTTCTGTTGTATCTCTCTCTTCCTTTACAAATATCCGGTATAAAAAAGGCGGATGGTATTTTAAAAGCAGAAGTCCTGTAGATACAAAAATCAACCCAAAGGTCTGCATAGTTCCCAGTGTTTCTCCAAGAACAATCACTCCTAATAATGTTGCAAACAGTACTCTTGACAAATCCAATACCCCATACAAACTAAGAGGCATCTTGGTAATGGCTCTGAAGCTGAATATCCACGCCAGGAATACACAAAAGGCCTTTGCCGCAATCCAAATATAAGCAACCGGTTCAAGTCCTCCTGCATCCTTTGCCTGTGGTAAAACAAAAAGGAATGCTAAAAAGGTATAGAAAAAGAGTACTTCAATGACACTGTTTTTCTTCAATGCCATCTTCTTTACTACCTCTCTAACACCTTTCAGCACTCCATAAAATAATACTAAAAATATCCACATATCTATGATAACTCCAATCTTTTTCCAAACATGGGATAGAGTATCACAGAATTCTGATTACTGCAATTTATTTATATATTGCTATCCTGTTATATACTACCTGCTTACTTCCATTACATAATTGGTATTGTAAGTTCTTATATACAACTTTCCGTCCTTATAAATAATATAATCCGGTTTGCTCATTAACTTGTATTTATCCAACACAGCTCCTGTCAGTCTGTCAACCTGATATAAATAATCATCCTCTTCCGTAAATCCATAACCACAGAAAATGACATCATCTACTACTTCAAAATTATAAGAATTACATACAAGCGGCTCACTCTTCCAAATCACACTATAATCTTCAAGACTGATTGCCATCATATAGGCATTGGAAGGTGCAAACGCAGAATACGTCGGATGGGATATGGCTACATAAAGAATTCCATCTCTAACCTTTGCATCCAAAATACGCTCATCTACATAATCCCTATATTCCTCATTCATATCCGGTGCATACAGATACTCTGTAAACTCAAGTTCGGTTATTGCGGTACCGTTTCTTGTAATGACAATAATAATATCATCATAATCTACGTAACAACCATATTCCTCTTCATCCGAATTTCCGATTAACTGTAAATCATTATCGGTAAACCATTCTTCTGTATCAATAATCTCATTTGCCGTTTCTTCCACTACTTTTAACATAAATGGTTTGGTCTCAGACGGTACCTCCTGCGCAATGTAATATTTCCAAGATGGATTCTCCATACGTATGAATTCCGGTTCTGTTTTCACATCTTCTGTAATAGCAATATCTTCCACATATTCGGTTCCCTGCCTCTGGAATACAATCCATTTTCCATCTTCCATCTGAATATCAATAGAGTTTTGGAACCCATACTGGTAGCCAAATCCACTACCAAAATTGGACTGGTTATCCTCATTCGGAATCTCACTTGCATCCACAGACGAAGTAATCTCGCCATCCATCATACCGCAGCGTCCTTCAAGAGTACTCTCTTTTCCTGTGTCGTAATATAGTATGCCATCTACCATGACCAATCGGAATTGTTCTTCCTGATTTTCAGTTGCCGGCTCTTCACTTTTGTTTTCCTGCATTGCTACCGGTTTGTCAGCTTCTTCTTCCTGTATTGTTACCGGCTCTTCGTTTGTTTCGCTATTTACCACTTCCCGGTTTCCACATGCACACATACATAATATTGTTGTACCAATAATAATACTTATTAATTTCTTTTTCATATCTAATATACTCCCCTAAAATATGTAATTTCGTTTTGAACAGACATCCCTGTAATATAGTATTTGTACAAATTAAGTTTACTTCTTTGACAAAATGAAATTTGTATGCTCTAACACTTTTCTTCACAAACCACTAAGATACTTCCATTCCTCCTTAATGACTAAATATATTATACAAAATAGGCTTGTCATTTTGTCTTATTTCACAGCATAGCATGTTTCCCTGAATAATTGGTACACTACTATCATAATATCCAAGCTCTCCTTGTGATAAAGCATGTTTAGTTGCTGCCAAAATAGCTCCGTGAGCAACTATCAAAACACTTTTCTCATCGCTTGACTTATATTTTTCTATAGCAATTTTAGCCCTTGTACATACATCTTCAACCGTTTCAGCACCATATTTCTCGTCATTCAAATTAATTTCTTGACTATATACTAAGCCCTCCGCCAAGCCAAAACTGCGTTCAACAAAATCATCATCCAAAATAATTTTTCCGGCAAAACCAATTTTCTCTGCAACTATCTCAGCACTCTGTTTTGCTCTTTCTAATGGACTTGATACAATAAGGTCCACCTGAAAATTCATTTTTTGTAGTTGATCCGCCAGTTCCGTAATCTGTCTTACACCATTACTATTCATTGGCATATTTTTACGTCCTTGTAGTCTGTTCTCAATATTCCAATCCGTTTGCCCATGTCTCAATAAGTAAAATCTCATAACTCCCCCTGTTCTCCATGCACTTTTACTTACAAATTTCTTATAAACGTTGCATACATGGATTATTTCTATTTCAAGCAATTTTTCCTTTAGGAAGATACTGAATACAAATTCTATCCTCAGGCTTTTCATCAAAAAGATACAATACAAACACAAATATCCATTCAAGTGGCTTCATCAAAAGATATACCACATCTGCACTCCACACACTGTTAATGTGCTTTGAAACCGGATATCCATAGGTATCATAAAACGCTCTGACTCCTCTATGAAATCTTGGTGTTCTTTCTTCTATTAATTGTTCAAATGCATTTGCCACACACAACTGTCGATTTACTACAATCTTTTCGCCTCGTCTTATTCCAAATCTTGTCGGCTTAACCAATTTCTTATGTCCTCGAAGAGAAACCGTACACAAATAATGGGTATCATACGCCACCGGCGGTGGCGCTATTTCTCCTGATAAAATCCAATCACTTGTCTTGGTAAAAGCTAAAATTATACTATCCGGCTGTTGACCAAATAAAATTAATAGGATAGTTAAAACTCCCAGTATTGGAAGTATTGCAATAAATGCAAGCCAGAATACTCTCGTCCCTTTGCAGAACAAATAATTTATCTTTTTCAATAACAGATTCTCATAAATCACATTTTGTTGTACTACTGCTTTTTCTTTTATTAATCTTACTAATAATCGTATACTATGTACTATAAAGATAGCAGGCACAATCGTCAGAGCCAAAATCAGAAGATAATCATATCTATCAAGTGCAAAAGTATACATTCCTTCTGCTGTTTCATCTCCAAGCAATATCTTTTTCTCGATTCCCTGCGGTCTTGCTCCACCCCATAACTGAATCATCCATATACCACATAATACGATTCCAATATATGTACCTGCCAATAATAGGGATTCCATAATTGGTGAGAAACTCTTTTTGACATATTTTAGTAAGAGATAGCTTCCAAATCCCCATACTGCAAATAGAGCTACTGATCCTATATATTGAAAATTGACCGGTGCATGAGCACTTGCACCCCCATACACATTAAGGGGCGAATCATAGTCCGGTAAATCCCATAGCATATAGGCAAACATCATATAAACTGCACCAATTGAAAATGCCATTAATTCAAACCAAAGCTTTTCTTTCTTCTTCACAATCAGTACAAGGTCTGTCACTATCAATATAACCGGTAAACCCAACATCAAAAACCATATGATTCCTGCCCAAAAATAATCCATTGTTTTCCCCCTTTATCAATTTTTCCCTTTTCCCTACAAAAGTATAACTCATAAATCATATGAATGAAATTATATAATTCTTAATTTTTTCTATATTCCAATAGATATATCCTGCTTTTACCTACTTATTTCCATTTTCACAAAGTCTAGTAGGTATAGAAAAAGGTTCAAATTCACCTATTTCCTACTAGGCTCTAGTTATCTTTCTTTTAGTAGGTATCAAAAACTCATAAAATAACGAAAAATACCTACCGAATGTATATCACTACACATTCAGTAGGTACTTTGATTATAAATTTCACATTTTTTATTCAATTCTTGGAGATAAATCCTCCAAAATACCCACTAAAGTTAGTCTAGCAAACATATTAGTAGGTAATTTTTGTTTACATAACTCCAATTCGTATGAAATATAGAAATTTAGCAAGTCAGAATTCAGAATATTGCCTCATAGCATACATTCACATGCACTTTCTACATGTCATCAATTACATCATGCCGCCCATTCCATCGGCTGCAGGCATTGCAGGAACAACTTCTTTAATGTTAGCTACTACGGATTCTGTTGTTAATAATGTAGCAGCAACAGATGTAGCATTCTGTAATGCACTTCTTGTAACCTTGGCTGGGTCAAGAATACCTGCATCAACCATGTTTACGTATACTTCATTTAATGCATCAAAACCAACACCCGGTTCAGATTCTCTTACCTTATTGATGATTACAGATCCTTCTAAACCTGCGTTAGCAGCGATATGGAACAATGGAGCTTCCAATGCCTTTAATACAATCTGAGCACCTGTCTTCTCATCGCCCTGTAATGAATTAGCTAATTCAGCAACCTTCTTAGAAGCGTGGATGTAAGCAGAACCACCACCTGAGATGATACCTTCTTCTACTGCTGCTCTTGTAGCTGCCAAAGCATCTTCCAAACGAAGCTTTGCTTCTTTCATTTCTGTTTCTGTAGCCGCACCTACACGGATAACTGCTACACCACCTGCAAGTTTAGCAAGTCTTTCCTGTAATTTTTCTCTATCGAAATCAGATGTTGTTTCTTCAATCTGTTTCTTAATCTGGCCGATACGTGCATCGATTGCTTCTTTACGTCCGAAGCCTTCTACGATAACTGTATTTTCCTTCTGAATCTTAACGGATTTTGCACGTCCTAACATATCTAAGGTAGCTTCCTTTAAGTCAAGACCAACTTCTTCAGAAATCACCTGACCACCTGTTAAGATAGCGATATCTTCAAGCATAGCTTTTCTTCTGTCGCCGTATCCAGGAGCTTTCACTGCTACTACATTAAATGTACCACGTAATTTGTTAACGATTAATGTTGTTAATGCTTCACCTTCTACATCTTCAGCGATGATGAGTAATTTAGCACCTGACTGAACAATCTGCTCTAAAACAGGTAAAATTTCCTGAATATTACTGATTTTCTTATCTGTGATTAAGATGAATGGATTGTCTAAAACAGCTTCCATCTTTTCCATGTCTGTTGCCATGTAAGCTGAGATGTATCCACGGTCAAACTGCATACCTTCTACTAAATCAAGTTCAGTCTGCATTGTCTTAGATTCTTCGATTGTAATAACACCATCGTTAGAAACCTTTTCCATAGCATCAGCAACTAACTGTCCAACTTCATCATCACCTGCTGAAAT
>JAZSEL010000050.1:0-3462 GCA_045531685.1 Lachnospiraceae bacterium
TAGCCGTAACTGAATATTTTACCTTCGGTATTTGATTGGCAAAGACCAATCAAGACCAGACCGACTTGGCAAGATATGAAAATATAACTACCAGGAGGAAGTAACAATGATTACGATGGAGAATGTTTGCAAATCGTACAAAGTTGCAAAACGAAACGCAGGATTTGGTGAAGCCTGCAAATCTTTATTTCACCGGGAGTATGAGGTGATTCATGCTCTGAATGACATCAGCTTTACCATCAGGGAAGGCGAAATGGTTGGATACATAGGACCTAACGGTGCCGGCAAAAGTTCAACCATCAAAATTCTTAGCGGAATATTGACACCGGATAGCGGAACGGTATTGGTGGATGGTCGAGTTCCTTATAAGGACAGAATCGACCATGTACGTCAGATTGGCGTAGTTTTTGGTCAACGTTCGCAATTATGGTGGGATGTTCCTGTCATAGATTCCTTTGAATTATTGAAGGATATCTATTCAATTTCAGACAGTACATACAATAATAATTTGGAAGAACTGACCGGACTTTTGGAACTGCAGGAATTATTGCGTTCTCCTGCAAGACAGTTATCCCTCGGACAGAGAATGCGCTGTGAAATAGCAGCGTCTCTTTTGCATAGCCCGAAAATACTGTTTTTGGACGAGCCGACGATTGGACTCGATGCGGTTTCTAAGATTGCGGTGCGGGAGTTTATCAAAAAACAGAATGAATTGCATAACACGACGGTTATTCTGACAACTCACGATATGCAGGACATTGAAGCACTTTCCAAAAGGATTATTTTAATTGGAAAGGGAAGCATTTTGCTCGACGGAACGCTGGAAGACATTAAAAAAGGTGATGCCAATATTGATGAAACCATAGCGGAACTTTACCGCTCCTTGGATATATAGGAGGGCGGTTATGAAAAAATACATATCCTTTTTCAAAATCCGATTCTCCATGGGACTGCAATACCGGACGGCGGCACTGGCCGGTGTGGTTACGCAGTTTGCGTGGGGATTCATGGAAATCATGATTTTTAAAGCATTTTATGAGGCAGATGCGGCGGCATTCCCCATGAGTTTGTCCGCAACAGCTTCCTATATTTGGCTTCAGCAGGCATTTTTGGCGTTCTTTGCGGCATGGATGATGGAAAATGAAATATTTGATTCGGTGGTGAACGGAAATATTGCTTATGAAATGTGCCGGCCGATACGTATTTACAATATGTGGTTTGCGAGAAGCCTGGCAAATCGTATTTCCAGAGCAGTATTGCGGTGTTTCCCGATTCTGTTTGTGGCGGCATTTATTCCTGCACCCTATGGAATGGCGGCACCGGCATCGGTCGGGCATTTTGTGATTTTCTTAATTACGCTGATACTGGGGCTTCTTGTGACCATTGCATTTTGCATGTTGGTGTACGGACTTACTTTTTTTACCATTTCCCCGCAGGGACTTAGAATGGTATTTGTATCGCTGGTAGAATTTTTTGCGGGAGCAATTATTCCGATTCCTTTTTTCCCGGAAAAGATGCAAAAAGTACTGGAATTGTTACCATTTGCGTCCATGCAGAATGTTGCACTCCGTATTTACAGCGGCAGCATGACAACTTCCCAGATGCAGAGAACAATCGGAATCCAGATATTCTGGCTGGTGGCATTGGTGTTTGCCGGTAGCTTCCTGTGCAGATTTGCAGAGAAAAAAGTAACGGTGCAGGGAGGTTGATGACATGGTAAATACAATGAAAAAAAGTATAAAACTATACCTGCATTATGTATCAATCAATATAAGAAGTATGATGCAGTACAAGACCTCCTTTTTACTTACCACATTGGGACAGTTTTTCGTTTCTTTTAATGTGTTTCTGGGAATTTACTTTATGTTCCAAAGATTTCAAAAGGTAGAGGGATTCACATATAGCGAAGTACTATTGTGCTTTTCGATAGTGTTATTAGAATTTTCCATAGCAGAAATGATTGCCAGGGGATTTGACAATTTCTCGGGTATGGTAAGAACAGGCAGCTTTGACTTGGTGCTTGTCAGGCCGAGGAATGAAATTTTGCAGGTACTTGGAAGCAAGTTTGAACTTACGCGAATCGGCAGAATGATTCAGGCTGTGGTTATGTTTGTGTATGCGGTAGTGAACTGCGGTGTGGAATGGAACTTTGCAAAAGTACTTACGGTTCTGTTTATGATAATTGGCGGGACGGCTGTGTTTTCAGGGCTGTTTCTGATATATGCCGCACTCTGTTTCTTTACGCTGGAAGGCCTCGAATTTATGAATGTCTTCACGGATGGCGCAAGGGAATTTGGCAAATATCCGATCGGAATATACGGCGAAAAGATGCTTTTGTTTACAACATTTTTCATCCCGTATGCATTGGTGCAGTATTATCCGCTTCTGTTCTTATTAGGCCGTAGCGATAATTGGTTTTTGGTGGTGTTGCCATTGTTTGCACTTCTGTTTTTGGTACCGTGTTATGTGCTCTGGAGATTTGGTGTAAGGCGTTATACTTCGAGTGGATCGTAAACGGATATTGACACTCAATAAGATACGTGATATAAAAGAAATAGAGGAGACTCCCGTAAAACAAACGGCTCGCCTCGGTTAATAGTTACTTATCATTAAGAAAGCAACCTTACTTTGGACAGTGGCGGTTGCTTTCTTGATGTTTATCTTTAGTATTCTGTAGCATATCTACTATCTTAACAATCGTTCCGATAGCACTGACGATAATGCCAACAACTTTTAACACCGTATCAAGCATCTACTTATCCTTTGCCGTATTTTCCATATGTATCACCTCCGCTAATACTGGAAGTTCTCAAAATGAAATCATTTTGGCGAAAGGCGAACCGCTTACCGTTTTAGGAGTCCCCTCACAACTGATTAAATCACAATAAGTATTAAAAAGATATGGTAAATATCATAAAAAACAGAAAACCTTGTAACAGTGTCGGTTTGTGATAAAATATAAGATACAAAAAATTAAGGGGAGAAAATCATGGGGAAAAAATTGATTGGGATTTATTCAAGGTAATTGGATTCCCCTTATTTAGTAGACAGTGGGAAAGGACCTACCATGCGAAATTTATTTACATTGGATAAGAAAAATTATGATCCAAACGGAACTGTTGGCAGACGTCCGTCTGTCAGGGGAATCATTGTTTCCAATGGTTGTATCGCGATGATGCACAGCCTAAAATACGATTACTATAAGCTGCCGGGTGGTGGAATCGAAGAGGGAGAGTCTTTAGAAGATACCTTGGTACGCGAAGTTAGGGAAGAAAGCGGACTTGTAGTTAAAAGAGATACCGTGCAAGAATTTGGCTACGTCCGCAGAATAGAGAAGGGTAGATATGAGGATATTTTCATTCAAGAGAATTTCTACTACTTATGCGAGGTGGAGACAAAGGTAGAATCCCAGCACTTGGATGACTACGAGGAAGAAGAACAGTTTGTTTTAGAGTATGTTAC
>JAZSEL010000082.1:0-6308 GCA_045531685.1 Lachnospiraceae bacterium
AAAAAATCAATAAAAATCGACAATTTATACGGGTTCTAATATTTCATTACCATTTTCATCTTTTACAAACTTATATACAAAGGCATTGGATACATCAATACAATATATCTTACCCGTCATATTTCTGTAATTATCCCCTTCCTGATAATATTCATAAATTACATGCATGATTTTATCTTCTATAATCTGAACGGAATTATAAACATAAATATTTTTTCCGCTCATATAGGAAAGGGAACCGTCCATATCTTCTATTAAATTTATTTCGATTAAGCGGCGTTTCAACCGGTCAACGGAATCCTCCGCCTTCAAAACGGTTTCAATCGTTAACTGATAACTTCTGGCAACTACATCGCTGTACACCCCTTCATTACTTATGGCAATAAAATGGTAATTTGTTACTCCTTCCTTCATTGGAATAGGCTCACCATAAATAAAACTGTTCTCATCCGGGCTACTGCTGTCCGTAGTATAGTACACGGTACAATCCTGAGGTACCGTAACCGTAATCATCTGCGGTGTTGTATACTGTCCGCTCTGCAATGCAATCTGCGGAGCTTCCGGACGGGTACCTTCGATTTCATATTTCTCTTCGGAAACATTACTGCAGATTCCGTAATTATTAATGTATACGGCTTTTACATGATAACTTCCGCTCTTTAAAAAGACAGGGGAGGTATACAGGGTACCATATTTCATTGGGTCAGTGCCGTCTAATGTATAGTACACTTCTCCCGTTGTGGCTGCCGTAATCTTTAACGGAATTACCTTCTTATAGATTCCGCCGGAATAACTAAATACCGGGTCCAAAACCATATAATTTTGAAATTCCGTTTGGATGGTTTCGTTATTGCTGGCAATCAAAAGACGGTTAATCTCCTCATAATCCTCATCTGCTTCATACATGGCAATAATCCTTGCATAGGCCATAGTATTATCCGGTTCTAACTCAATTGCCGCATAATAATTGGACAAAGCCTGATCCACCTCTTGCAATTCATATAAGCAGTCAGCATAGTAAATCAAGTACTCTGCTTTGCGTTCCGACTTTAAAATTTTTTCATATGTGGAAGCAGCCTGCTTATAGTTCTTTTGATTATACTCTTCTCTTGCCTCTGCAATCAGCTGTTCCAAACGCGTATCCTGCGTCATAACCTCTTTTGAAAAACCAAAGCGAAACACCAGCGCCACAAAAAAAGCAAAGAAAAGCAAAGCGATAAAAACACGTTTCCCCACTTTTTTAGAGGATTCTATTACGAAATCCTCTTCTTCCTTTCCAATAGGAGCGGGCGTTTCCGGAGAAAGCTCTTCTGCCACTGCTGAAAGTGTCTCAATTATGCTGTTTTCAATTTCGGGCTCAAAATCAGGGACAATGTGAATTTCTCCTCCACATTTTTCACAATACAGATATCCCTGTTTGAGTTCCTCGCCACAATTCGGACACTTCATACAAAAAAACTCCTAGAATAAACCTGTAATCATACCTTGTTCGTCTACATCAATAGAATATGCAGCCGGTTTCTTTGGCAAGCCCGGCATAGTCATAACATTTCCGGTTAATACAACAATGAATCCTGCTCCTGCGGAAACATAGGCTTCACGTACCGTAATAGAAAAATCCTTTGGTCTGCCCAGCAATGTCTGGTCATCGGATAACGAATACTGTGTTTTTGCCATACAAATCGGCAGCTTCCCAAATCCCAGTTCTTCCAACTTATTAATCTGACTTGCTCCGTTGCCGGCATAATTTACTCCGTCCGCACCATATATTTCTTTTGCAATGATTTCAATCTTTTCCTTGATTGGAAGATTTTCATCGTAAATCACATGGAAATCACTTTTCTTGTTTTCCAGAGTATTTAACACTGCCTCTGCGAGTTCAATTCCGCCTTCACCGCCTTTTTCCCATACCTTGGAAAGTGCAAAATCACAATTACGTTCTTCGCAGAACTCACGTACATATGTAGTCTCTTCTTCACTATCCGTAATAAAAGCATTCAGGGTTACCACAACAGGAACCCCATACTTCTGAAGGTTCTCAATGTGTTTTTCCAGATTGCAGATACCTGCTTTTAATGCTTCTAAATTAGGAGTGGATAAATCCTCTTTCTTAATACCGCCGTTGTATTTCAATGCACGGATGGTAGCAACAAGTACAATGGCATCCGGCTTTAAGCCTGCTATACGGCATTTAATATCAAGGAATTTCTCTGCTCCCAGGTCAGCACCAAATCCGGCTTCCGTAATAACGTAATCCGCCATTTTAAGAGCCGCCTTTGTTGCACGTACCGAATTACATCCATGGGCAATATTGGCAAAAGGTCCTCCATGCACCAATGCAGGTGTATGTTCCAATGTCTGAATCAGGTTTGGTTTTAACGCATCCTTTAAGAGGGCTGCCATGGAACCAACCGCATTTAAATCAGCAGCGGTAACCGGTTCACCTGCAAAATTATAAGCAACCACTATTCTTCCCAGACGTTTCTTCAAATCTTCCATATCCTCTGCCAGACAAAGAACCGCCATAATTTCCGATGCAACCGTAATTACAAAATGATCTTCTCTTACCGTTCCATCCATCTTATTTCCAAGACCAACCACAATATTCCGCAGAACACGGTCGTTCATGTCAAGACAACGTTTCCAGACTACCTGACGGGTATCAATACCCAATTCATTTCCCTGCTGGATATGATTATCCAATAAGGCAGCCAATAAATTATTTGCTGAAGTAATCGCGTGGAAATCTCCTGTAAAATGCAAATTTAAATCTTCCATAGGAACCACCTGGGCATATCCGCCGCCGGCTGCCCCTCCTTTAATTCCGAAGCATGGTCCCAAAGATGGCTCGCGTAGAGCAATGACCGCTTTTTTCCCCAACTTACCAAAGGCCTGACCAAGACCAACCGTAGTAGTCGTCTTACCTTCTCCTGCCGGTGTAGGATTAATTGCGGTTACTAAAACCAGCTTACCATCCGGATTCTTCTGTATTCTGTTCAGGTATTCATCCGAAATCTTCGCTTTATAATTTCCATAAAGTTCCAATTCATCCCTTGTCAGTCCAAGTGTCTTTGCTACGTCTTCTATAGGCTGCAATACCGCTTCCTGTGCAATCTGAATATCTGTTTTCATATTTTCCTCACATTTCTTTTTTTATATTGATAAAAAATCAATCTCTTTCATCCTGAGCTTAAACATATTCTTCGATATATTCCTCGAATTGTTCCATGCTCATCAATACTTTTCTCGGCTTCGTTCCTTCCTCTTCACCAACTACTCCTGCTTCCGCAAGCTGGTCCATAATGCGTGCCGCACGGTTAAATCCAATTTTGAACACACGCTGCAGCATTCCGATGGAGGCCTTGTCTTTTTCAATGATAAACTTGCCCGCTTCTACAAAATAGCTGTCAAGCTCCGATGCCGAACCGCTTCCTCCCGAAGCGCCTCCTGAGGAACCGATATTTTTAATTTTTTCTTCAATATCCGTATCATAGGTATTGCCGATTGCCTGATTTTTAAGATAATCAACCACATCGGCCACTTCTCCGTCCGAGATAAATGCGCCCTGCATACGGGCCGGCTTGGTATACCCCTGTGGATAAAACAGCATATCGCCCTTACCCAATAGTTTTTCGGCACCATTCATATCCAGAATGGTACGGGAATCCACACCACTGGATACGGCAAATGCCACACGGCTTGGCATATTCGCTTTGATAAGACCGGTAATTACATCAACGGACGGCCTCTGGGTTGCAATGATTAAGTGGATACCCGCAGCTCTTGCCAGCTGTGCCAACCGGCAGATAGCCTCTTCCACCTCATGGGCCGCAACCATCATAAGGTCTGCAAGCTCGTCTACAATAATATCAATCTGCGGCATCTTGGAGACATCTTCTCCCTTCGCCTTCATTGCTTCTATCTGCTTATTGTATCCCTTCAAGTCACGGACATTCATATCCGCAAATTTCTTATAGCGGTCCGTCATCTCTGCAACCGCCCAGTGCAACGCGCCGGCTGCTTTTTTCGGGTCTGTTACCACCGGAATCATCAAATGCGGAATTCCGTTATATACACTTAATTCCACTACCTTTGGGTCCACCATGATTAATTTGACATCGTCCGGATGTGCCTTATATAAAATACTCATAATAATGGTATTGATACAAACAGACTTTCCGGAACCGGTAGCACCGGCAATCAACATATGCGGCATTTTAGCAATATCCGTAACCACAACCTGACCACTGATATCTTTACCAACCGCAAATGCAATATTACTCTGGAAATCCTTATATGTCTTACTCTCAATTAAATCCCGGAATGCAACAGCACTGTTTTCCTTATTCGGAACTTCAATTCCCACCGCGGATTTCCCCGGTATCGGTGCTTCAATACGGATGTCTGCCGCCGCAAGATTTAATTTAATATCATCTGCCAAATTAACAATACGGCTTACTTTTACACCCGGTTCCGGCTGCAACTCATATCTGGTAACACTTGGCCCCTGACTGATATCCGTAACGGTAACATTTACACCGAAAGTCTTTAGTGTATTTTGCAAATGAATCGCTGTTTCTTTTAATTCATTCGGAGAACTTCCTTTTAAGGAACCGCTTCCCGGTTTTAATAAGGAAATCGGAGGTAATACATATTTTTTCGGCACGGAAGAAGCTTTTGGTTTGCTATCTAAAGAAACTTCCGTTGTCTCTTTTTTCTCTGTCTTTGGTGTGGCAGCCACTTTTCTCTCTCTGACCGGACGAGGTTGCACGATCTCCATTCCGTCCGGAATGGTATCCATTGTATCCGGTTTTTCTTCTGTTTTATCAAAAGAAGTGGAAAACTCCGGTGCTTTATTCGTAGCCGCCGTATGTATGCGGATATGATCAAAGGTGTCCGGTACCATCTGTTCCGTCACACGTTCCTCTTCAATCCGCGCAGGACGTTTTGGAATATCCTCCAGGGTAATCTCGTGGATATCATCCCTTACGTCTCCTTTTTTCTCTTCCACCTTCAAATCCGTATTCAGCATGACGCCGGATACTTTTCTATTCATACGCAGAATCTTTTCTGCTTCCTTTCCGTTCTCGGCAGCAGTTTTGGTATTCTTGTCTTCGTCCCGTTTTCTTATCTGTTCCTGTTTACGGATTTGAGCCTGTTCTCTCCGATACTGGGCATCATCCTTTGCGGTATGATATACCTTTTTGGAGCCTTCACTCACGGACTTCACAACCGACTTACCTGTAATCAATACAAAACAAATAATCATGATAACCAAAACCACAAGAATCGTACCGATTACATCAAGCAGACTGTATAACCCATACGCAACAGAACCTGCCAAAACACCGCCACCGGCTTTACTTTCAGAAGAATAGCCATAAAAAGCAGATAAAGAATACGAATCCATCGCAGAAAGATTACCTGCAAACAATTCGGTAATAACGCCGATTGCAATAAACAGAATTACGGATGCTGTCAGCTTCACCATTGCCCGTAAGTTCCCCTGATTGGAAATGCCAAATGCAATGGCAAGGAAAATAAATACAGGTGCAATATATGCCGTCAATCCAAAAATTCCGAACATAAATCTGCTGATTGCATCCCCCACAGGACCAATCAATCCAAAGTTACACAAAAACAAAAGTACACCCACGGCAAATGTCAAAATGAGTAATACTTCGTTACTGATTAATCTTTCTTCATTTGTTCTGGTACGGGAGGCAGAATTGCCGCGTCCCGATTTTTTATTTGATGTGTTCCTTCTGCCGGAAGATGTTGTTTTCTTTCTACCGGAAGTCGATGCCATACTTTCACCTCATAACATATCTTTTTTTAATAATCAATATATTATAGCACACAAAGAAAATACGGTCACCCTTTTTCTCAAATTAAATACTCTCCTTAATCATCATCTTCAGTTTATGATATGCTTCCTTAATACCGCCCACTTCATTGATAATCCCCTCCTCTACGGACTGTTTACCAACCAGTACCGAGCCAACATCCTTGGTTAAAAATCCGGTTTCCAACATAAGCTTTTCCAAACGTTCCTTTTTTATCTGACAATGCTCACATACAAAAGTAACAATTCTGTCCTGAATCTGCTTGAAATATTCAAAGGTCTGCGATACTCCGATTACCATTCCGTTGGTTCTGACAGGGTGAATTACCATGGTTCCTGTCGGAACAATAAAAGAATAATCTGCACTGACTGCAATCGGTACGCCAATGGAATGACTGCCTCCCAGTACCAGAGAAACGGTTGGTTTGCTAATGGAAGCAATCATTTCTGCAATAGCAAGTCC
>JAZSEL010000166.1:0-16976 GCA_045531685.1 Lachnospiraceae bacterium
GTATTTCCTATATCCAACGCTAATATCATACGTAATCTCCTAATCCTATTAGTCAATTAAGGGCATTGGTATTATAACCATACGGATACCTCAATTAGTTTGCGCGATAGACTTTTAACAATACTTTTCCTAATGCCAATACTAAAATTGCTGCCGCAATCGCTTCCGGAATTCCGGATGCGGTTATCGTACCCATAATCAAACCGAAGACAGCAGAAACTGCAACTTCTTTTGCTTCGGCATACTGTTTTGCAAACAATATGTAAATACTTCCCATTACACAAATGGTATTGGTCATAGAGCCTACAAAACCGGTTATTGCTAATCCAATAGCACCATTAAACTTAATTTTTTTGAATAAAATCCATAACCATCCTGCTGCTACACCGATAAGAACACGGCAGCCGATAGAAACCCATAATGCTTTTACACAGCCCGCTAAACCAGTTGTACTTAAAAACGGGGAAAAAGCAAAGGATAATAAAGTAGGTGCCATCGTATTACTGATTAGCGAGCATACACCAAATGTTGCTCCTAATATAGCTCCGGCCAAAGGGCCCAATACAATCGCACCAATAATTACCGGAATATGTACTGTTGTTGCCTTAATGATAGGGAGCTGAATCATTCCCAGAGGCGTGTTTGCAAGAAGCACTACGATTGCCATCATAAGTGCAACAGTTACTTTCCAGCGAGTGTCTTTTTCAATTTTTGTCATAATATTTTCCTCCTTGTTATCGTTCCTTTCCGGATACAATACGGTGTGATATACCGGATATCCTGACCTAATAACCGGTACTCATAATAAATTACTCTTTCGAAATCAACGAAAGAATTTTATCCAGAATGATGTTGGCTGCATCCTCTTTACTCATAAGTTCGAGTGACACTTCCTCATTCTGTGTAATCAGAGTCAAAACATTGGTATCATTTCTGAATCCTGCCCCCTCTACCTTCAGGTTATTAGCTGCAATCATATCCAGATTCTTCTTAACCAGCTTTGCTCTGGAATTACCTATCATGTTGGATGTTTCCATGGAAAAACCACAAAGGAACTGGTTTTCTCCTTTATGCTCTCCCAAATATTTTAGTATATCATCGGTGCGTTCCAATGGAATGGATAATTCTCCATCGGACTTCTTAACCTTTTCATCACTGACATTAACAGGGCGGTAATCTGCCACTGCCGCTGCTTTAATAATAATATCCTGTTCATTGCTAACAGATGTAACCGCATCAAACATCTCTTTTGCAGACGTAACCGGTACTACTTTAACAAAATCAGGTGGTTCTATGGAAGTACGACCACTGACAAGTGTAACCTCAGCCCCTCTAAGCATTGCCATTTTAGCAAGTGCATATCCCATCTTGCCGGAAGAATGATTGGTAATAAATCTTACCGGGTCAATAGCTTCCATGGTTGGTCCTGCTGTTATCAATATTTTTTTTCCGGTTAAATCTTTTTCATATGCAATCTCCCTAATAATATAAGAAAGCAATTCTTCCGGTTCCGGCATCTTTCCGGCTCCGGTATCCCCACAAGCAAGATATCCGCTTGCCGGTTCTATAATCTCATAGCCATACTTTCTAAGTGTAGAAAGATTGTCCTGCAAAATCGGGTTGGTATACATATTTGTATTCATAGCCGGCGAAATAAATACATGGCACTTACATGCCATTATAGTAGTTGTCAGCATATCATCTGCAATTCCATGTGCGATCTTCCCGATAACATTAGCACTTGCAGGTGCAAGCATCACCACATCTGCTTTTTTTGCAATAGAAACATGCTCTACCTGAAACTGAAAATTACGATCAAATGTGTCTACCAGACACTTATTACCGGTTAAGGATTCAAATGTAATAGGATTGATAAAATTGGTCGCATTCTTTGTCATAATAACATGAACATCTGCATCCAATTTTTTAAGTGCACTAGCAAGTGAAGCAATCTTATATGCTGCTATACTTCCTGTCACTCCCAGCAACACTGTTTTTCCGTTTAACAATTTGGAATTTGTTTTCATTCCTCAATATCCTTTGCTAAAAATACATAATATACTTCTTCATCGTATTCATTTTTTACCAAATGACCATAATCCTGCACATTAAACACTTTTCCATTCTTGGTAATAATACGATATTTTACAGCATCAAATGAATTATTTTCACTATTACCAATCTGCTTATTAATGGTATTTACCACACGTTCATAATCATCCGGATGTACAATTCCTTTGAAACTGTTATTCGTCAAATCCTTAAATTCATGTTCATTTTCACATTCAAACATACGAAGCAATTCTTCATTTGCGCAAATAATCTTTTCCTGTTCATCCTTGCGATAAATAAAAAATGCTCCCGGAAAAATAGAAAGAATATTATTTACATCGAATACTCCTCTATCTGACTTATGAATAATATTAATGCGTTCGGTTGACCACGCTTGATCTAAAAACTTAAGGAATACATCATACTCAACCGGGCGTGAATAATAGTAACCCTGATGATAATTAGCAGAGTACTGGCCTACAAACTCCTTAATCTCCTCATTTTCAACGCCTTCCAGGCACACATCAATACCTAGTCTTCTGGTACACTGCATGGTGGTATCCACGATAATCTGGTTATTATCCTGTTTTAATATATTCAAAATGAAAGTCTGGTCAATCTTTACACAGTCAATCGGTAATTGGCAAAGCATATCAATGGTGGAAGTTCCTGTTCCGAAATCATCCAATGCAATCTTAATATCATTCTCCTTAAAGAATGCCAACTGCTCCTTCAAATATTCCATATCCAAGTTACGACATCTCTCTGTCAACTCCAACTGAAGGTGATGATGCGGGAACTCCAATTCATCAAGAATATGTATTACATCTTCCCCGAATTCAGGATGTTCCAACTGACTGTACGACATATTAACATTAATAAAGAAATTGGGCTGAATTGCCATAATCTTCTTGGCATCTGACACTGCCTGACGCAGAATCCAAAGTCCCAATTCATAAAAATATGGATGCGCCTCAATCTGAGAAATAAAACGATATGGTGCCACCTCGCCAAATATCTGATTACGAAAACGAATCAAGGCCTCTGCACCTATAACCCTACCCGTAATGGTAGAAACAAATGGCTGATAGCATAGATAAAAGCCCTCACATCCACTTAAAATACTACTCTTAATAGCTGAAAGTAATTCCATGGACTGATGCAAATCTTCGTGAAGCTTATCATCATATACCAATAAATCATAAACAGCCTCTGCCTTTGTCTTCTCTATAATGGATGTCAGACAGGACAAAATATCATGCGGATCTGAACTCCACTTCTCGGTGTAAATAGTACCGCCGACAATTTCCAAATTAAGTGCATTACCGTCTAATACAAAATGTTTGCACAACTCACGCACTTTATCAAAGAGTTCTTTTACTTCCGCTAGTTCTCCACTCTTGCAAACAAAAATAAACCGAGTGCCTTCTACGCGGAACACATGTCCACGTCCCTCTATCAATTCATGGAAAGCTTTTGCCAATTCGAAAATAACTTTGCTTCCAAAGTTATAACTATATAATGTGTTAATCTCCTGGAAATTAACAAACTCAATAACCATAGTAATATATGGTTGATTATTATCATTATACTTATCAATTGTCTTCGTAAAACCATTGGTATTCTGAAGACCGGATAACGAATCGTACACCAATTCTCCTGCACACACGGAAATAGAGCCCGCAAAAAACAAAGCTTCATTTGTCTCATCATCCCGGATAAGCCGGCCTTTACCTCTGCATAGCACATAATTGCCTTTTGCATTCAGCACATGATAAAGCATAAAAAAGCTCTCTTTTTTCAGACTTAATACATCTGCTAATTCTTTTCTGTACTTATCGATGTCTCTTGGATGAATTCTGGACATCCAGGACTCCGCCTGACTCTCCATAACCACATCATCCATACCAAAGTACTCTTTGGCTGCTTTGGACCATCTGACTGTATTATGCTTCAACTCTTGAATATACATAAATTTGCCGTCAGAAATCTCGTTAATTGTATCAAGTATTTTTCCTCTAACTTTTCGGTCTCTCATGCTGCCCCCTAAAGAACAAAATTGCTCTTTACATAAACTGTGTACCTTACCGTTTCCCCGTCCTAAAAATACCCCTATACATAGTTAATTTTACTATTTTTATAAAACAATTGCAAGATTAACATAACATATTTTTGTTTCATATATAATACGATTTTGCTCAAACCTATTACGCATACGAAAAGGGTGCTATATTTCTATAACACCCATATCGCTAACTAATATCCAATTCCGGTGGTACATCAATCTCATCGGACACATACTTCCCATTTTTCTTCCTTTGACGTACACACTCAGTTAATAAATATTCAATTTGACCATTCACTGAACGAAAATCATCTTCTGCCCACGCCGCTATTGCATCATACAATTTATTTGACAAACGGAGTGGTACTTGTTTTTTTCCTGTATCTGCCATATTTAATATAAACTTCCTGAATTCACAATTGGTTGTGCATCATGATTACCACAAAGTACTACTAATAAATTAGAAACCATAGCAGCTTTTCTCTCTTCATCCAATTCTACTACTTGGTTCTGATTTAATCGTTCCAATGCCATCTCTACCATTCCTACAGCACCACCAACAATCATCTTTCTTGCGTCAATAATAGCAGAAGCCTGCTGTCTCTGCAACATTACAGCTGCAATTTCCGGTGCATATGCAAGATAAGTAATTCTCGCCTCCAGAATCTCAAGTCCTGCTTCCTGTACTTTTTCTTGAATCTGCGCACGAATTCTCTCTGCTACCACTTCGCTGGAACCGCGAAGGCTTCCTTCATCTGCCTGTCCATCTCCCGTAGTATCCACACCCACCGACACATCATATGGGTAAATGCGAACAATATCACGAAGAGCGCTGTCACACTGTAATGACAAATATTCTTTATAGTTATCTACATTAAATACGGCTTTGGCTGTATCAACAACACGCCACATAACCGCAATTCCAATTTCAATCGGATTACCGAGACAATCGTTAATCTTCTGACGGTTATTATTCAGTGTCATAACTTTTAAGGATACTTTTTTGCTTTTCGCTTCCTTATTCAGATTAATATCTTCACCGTTTAATGAAAATGTATTTCTCTTATGTGTATCTACACCACTCTGATTCAATTTTGTCTCTGCTGCCGGATTCACACTCTCACAAAATGGATTAACAAAATAAAAGCCATCTTCGCGAAGTGTACCAATATACTTACCAAACAAGGTCAGCACTAATGCCTCCTGTGGTCTTAATACCTTAAGTCCCGCAAACGGAATCCAGCCAATTACCAGCCATACAATTCCTACAATAAGTAAAATCGGATTATTCGTATCATCCAATACAAATCCGCCACAAATGGTAACTGCAATCCCCAATAGATACTCTAACACTGTAAGTATCAACACTGCCATTCCATTCTTTTTCTGTCCAATTACCTTTTCCTTCATACTATCACCCTTTTTCCTTTCCACTTTACACGATGCATCGGTATGTCATTCCTTTGTGTTTCGTTTTGATATCATTATGATATCACATAGATTTATTTTGTCAATACTATTTTTGTAATCAAATACAATTATAAAAATATGTACTTTACTCTATTTGCTTTCAAATAGTGATATGTTACAATTCACTTATTGTTTCTTAGACCATGTAGGAGGATTTACTGTGAAAAAGGGGCTGGTTTTAGAAGGCGGTGCCATGCGTGGTTTATTCACTGCCGGAATTATAGATGTATTAATGGAAGAAGGAATCGAATTTGACGGCGTTATCGGTGTATCTGCCGGAGCTTGTTTTGGCTGCAATTATAAGTCCGGTCAAATCGGACGCACCATCCGCTATAATTTAAAGTACTGTAAAGACCCACGCATGGCCGGAATCCGTTCCCTACTTTTTACGGGTGATATTTACGGAGCTGAATTCTGTTATCGTGATATTCCAAAGAAACTTGATATTTTTGACACCGAAGCTTTCACTAGCTCTCCGATGGAATTTCATGTAGTAGCAACTGATATCAATACAGGCAGACCTGTCTACCACAAATGTGTAGACGGTGGCGACAATGACCTTGATTGGATTCGTGCTTCTGCTTCCATGCCACTGGTATCCCGCATCGTAGAAGTAGACGGAATGAAATTATTGGACGGTGGAATTTCAGATTCTATTCCGTTACAATACTATCAAAGTATTGGTTATGAAAAGAATGTCGTTATCCTTACAAGACCACAGAATTATAAAAAAGGTCCAAACAAATTAATGCCTCTTATGCGTATGCGACTTGGTAAATATCCTAATTTTGTTGCAACCATGGCAAATAGACATAACGATTATAATGAATCCATCCGCTACATCCGACAGGAAGAGCAAAAAGGAACCACTCTGGTTCTCTGTCCGGATGAAGAACTACCAATAAACCGTGTAGAACACGATCCGGATAAAATTCAGAAGGTGTATGACCTTGGAAGACGGACTGCAGTTAAGAATCTTGATAAGATACGAGAGTTCTTGGAAATACAATCGTAATTTTCAGAGCCATGCACCATTCGGAAGCCACCCTATCGGGCAGCTTCCGAATGTACAGCGTCGCCGTATACAAAAACGGCGTAAGAAATGCGTTTGTGAGCGAGCTCTCACGCATTTTCTTACGCCATTTTTTGTGCATGGCTCATGCTTTATTACAAATTATAGTAACGTTCAAATTCTGCCGGATGTGGAATTGCTGCCAACTGGCGACATTCCTCTTTCTTAGATTTGATAAAGTTAGCAATCAACTCTTCCGGGAATACTCCTCCGGCTGTTAAATAGTCATGGTCTGCTTCCAATGCTGCCAATGCTTCTTCTAAAGAAGTCGGAAGACTCTTTAACTTAGCCTTTTCTTCTTCCGGCAAATTGTATAAGTTCACATCATATGGTCCCCAACCGTTTGCATGAGGATCAATCTTATTCTTAATTCCGTCAAGACCAGCCATTAAGATAGCTGCGTAACAGAAATATGGATTACAGGTTGCATCCGGGTTACGGATTTCAAAACGGCGTAAATTAGGTGTCTTAGCATATGCAGGTATACGGATAACCGCACTTCTGTTAGAAGTAGCATAACCAACGGTAACCGGTGCTTCAAATCCCGGCACCAAACGCTTAAAGGAGTTGGTACTTGGATTGGTAATTGCACATAAAGATGCGATATGCTTTAATAAACCACCCATAAAGTAATGCGCTGTCTCACTCAAATTGGAATATCCGTTATCATCAGAGAAAATCGGTTCTCCATCTTTAAGAAGTAACATATGCACATGCATACCGTTACCGGCTTCGCCGTATACAGGCTTTGGCATAAAAGTAGCTGTCTTGCCGTATTTCATAGCAGTGTTATGAATAATATACTTAATCATCATGGAAGCATCCGCCATCTTGGACATCTGACCGAGCTGTGGTTCAATCTCAAACTGACCGGCAGCACCAACTTCCGGATGATGATACTTAATCGGAATACCCATATCTGACATTAACATGCACATCTCACTACGGCATTCGTAGCTGGCATCAAATGGTTTCGCCACATGGTAAGCCTTCTGCTTTGGAACCACGCAACCCTTACCATCAACATCACCATTCCAGTAAGCCTGATTCACATCGATGGAAGCACTGATTTCGTCTGCTCCTACTCTCCATCCTACCTGGTCAAATAAATAGAATTCGAATTCCGGAAGGATTAACATAGTATCTGCGATACCGCTGTCCTTCATATACTGCTCTGCTGCCAACACAATATTACGCGGATACTGTGCCAGTGGCTTATTCTCCGGATTGCCGATTATCATGGCATTACCCGTCATAGATAAAGTAGGAATGGAGCAGAACGGATCGATACATGCGGTATCCGGATCCGGAATAAATACCATATCGCTCTTCTCTACTACTGCATATCCGTAATTGGAAGCATCAAAACCAATACCATCCTGCATGGTCTTCTCAGAAAAATTCTGTGCAGGAATTGTTACATGGCGGAACTGTCCGTTAATATCCACCATCTTAAAATCAACCATCTTGATATCATTTTCCTTAATCAGGTTCATGATATCCTGTACTGTCTTACCCATGGGGTTTCCTCCTGATGTATAGTTTAATTAATACCAAAAAATATTATATCTCTCAGCAATTTTCATGTCAACAAACAGACCTATCAAAAGAGAGTATATCCTTCTCAGTCCTCTTCCTGTTCAAAAAGAAATTGTGCATATTCGTAAATCTCTTTAAAATCCACTACGCACATTCCTTTAAAAATACCAACCGGCACTTCATCATTAAACGTATAAATCGTAGGAAAAGCATCATTCTCTAAATCATACACAACAACGCGTTTTCTCTTAGGATCTACAAGCCAATATTCCCTTACCCCGGCATTACAATACTTGCTAAGCTTAAGTGTTCCATCCCTCTTAGCCGTAGACGGAGACAGGACTTCCACCACAAAATCCGGTGCCCCATATACTCTTCCAAACTTAAACTTATCCCTATCACAGACTACCATAACATCCGGCTGGACAATGGTCTTATTATCACAATCCAATTGGACATCAGTAGGCGCACTCAACGGTATGCACTTTCCCTTATTCCTGCGTATGTAGTCTCTTATTGTTATGTGTATCTCACTACCGATAAGTTGATGAAGCGTACGCGGAGCCGCCATATCATAAAACACACCATCAATCAATTCTACCCGTTCATCATCCGGTAACGCCATATAATCATCAATAGTGTATTCGCCCGGTTTCTTCGCACGATAGATAGCAGCAGCCTCTCTGACACAACCCGCCCCATATACGGCACTTTCTTCTTTAAGAAGCAAAGTACTACTATCATTGAACACCGCTTCTAATGCTTGCAAAGTATCATAACGTGGTGACTTAGTAATACCGCCCAATACCTTCTGAACCGTTCCTAACGGAAGCTTTGCCATATCCGCAATCTGTTCGTAGCTGTATCCCAATTCCCTCTTACGCTCACGCATCTGTTCAATCGTCATAAGTCCACCTCCCTTACCCATAAAATATCAACATTTTATCCATTTGTCAATGTACATATCCATTTTATTTCCATTCCACTGTGCCAGTAGCAATTTTTTCACGGAAACGTACATCATGTTCCACTATCAGCATAGTCGGCGCATAGGTTTCCAGCAATTTTTCTATCTGCATTCTGGAAAATACATCAATATAGTTAAGTGGTTCATCCCAAATATACAAATGCGCCGGTGTCATCAGACTTGCTGCAATCAAAACCTTCTTCTTCTGACCTTCCGAGTAGTCTTCCATATTCTTGACAAACTGTACCCGCTCCATATCCAGTTGCCGTGATATAGCACAGAACAGACTCTCATCCAGATTTCTGTCCCGACAAAAATCTTTTATACTTCCCCTTAGAAAGGACGTATCCTGATTAATATAAGAAATCACCAGATTCGGTGCTACGCTAAACTCTCCACCAAACTCCATCTTTTCCACTGCTTCTTTTGCTGCTGCAAACTGCATTTTTCCCTCTGCATCCGTATTCTTTTCTTCTGCAGCTGCAAGGATTGCCTTTATCAGACTGGATTTTCCGCATCCGTTATTGCCGTTTAAAAACACACGCTCGCCCTGTTTCACTTCAAAAGTCAGATTCTCAAACAACGCACTCTCCCCATCCTTATATTGAATGGAAAAATCCCTTGCCGATACCAATGTTTCTTTGTAATGCTTCATCGGCATCAACTTTAAATCCACCGGTTTTTCGATATCCTGTAGCAATCCTTCCTTTTCTTCAATCTCCCGTCCGATACGTTCCTCTAATTGTGTCACGCGACTCTGCATCTTCTTCGTCTTTGCCCCGATATAGGAACGGGTAGAAAGACACCTGTCATGCTCCTTAATCGGGTCGAATCCAATCTTTGTACTTTCGTTTTTGTCCGCCCACCTTCCAATACGGTCTGCTGCCTTTTCAAGCTTGGTAATTTCTTTCCTGTGCTTCTCATTTTCCATTTCTGAAAAATGGTCCTTTTTCACCTTATTCTCCCACCAGCTTGAAAAATTACCCACCTGTACTTCAATGGTTGCACGGTTAAGCACCAGCACATGGTCCACACAGGCATCCAACAAATCTCTGTCATGGGATACCAGAATAAACCCTTTCTTATTCATGAGATATTTTTTAACTGTTTCCCTGGAATCTTTGTCTAAATGATTAGTCGGCTCATCAATCAGAAGGAAATTATTTTCTCCCGAAAATAAAACCGCCAGCATTACCTTCGTCCTTTCACCATGACTTAATGTCCCAAACGGCCGGTATAAAATCTCTGCATCCGTATCTAATTTGTCCAGTTCGCAAATCACTCTCCAAAGTTCACAATCTGCTTTCCATTCTTCCAAAAATTCCGCCGCACATTCTGCCAGCCATGCCTCTTCTACTTTGTACGGAAAATAATCAAATACCGTAGAAGTACTGATACTTCCCGTATATTCTTCTTTTCCCAATAATAAATTTAAAAATGTAGTTTTTCCTTTTCCGTTCCTTCCTACAAACCCAAGCTTCCAATTGGTATCTATGGAAAAAGAAACATTTTCAAATATATTATCAAAACTGTTTTCATAGTGAAATGTTAAATCCGTTACATTAATTTGTGCCATATACATCCCTCCTGTCTGTAAGGATTCTTCTGTTTTACCTCAATTCAGGCAACAAAAAAGAACCATCTGCCTGCTGCCAAATGATTCCAAACTATGCACTCATATATTCCTTCTGCTTCAAAAATGCGCCTTCTGCACAAACCACCACGCGCATCATCTGATTTTTCACACCAAAAAAGAGAGGATATGAGAACATAATCCACTTTTGGCAACATGACAAAACCGTATTCTGTATCCGCAAATCACCAACTCATGCATCATTCCGATTCTGCGGGGACAAAATACACTCTAACTACTAGCTTCATGTTTTCAAAAGTAAACTATCTTCTCACCTTTTCACCCCTCTCTTTTTTCTAACCGTTATTATACGCAGATGACATATTTTTGTCAAATACAAATAAAATGATAAAGTCTTTAGTAAATCTTTACCGCTTTTATGCTATACTATTTTCGGCAACAAACGATAAAAACTTCTATTTATCGTTATCCTATAGAAAGGCATCAAAAGACATTGACTTTTTTTCATTCAAACTTTAAAGAAAAATTAACAGAGACATTAAAAGCAGTCATTCCTATTCTGGCTATTGTGCTATTGCTATGCTTTTCTATCGCACCAATACCACCCAGTATATTAATGACCTTTTTAATTGGTGCTCTTCTTTTGATTGTGGGAATGTTGTTTTTTAATGTGGGCGTAGAAATATCCATGACCCCAATCGGTGAACGTACCGGTACGGTAATGACAAAATCTAAAAACGTATTCATTGTAATCTTTGTCAGCTTTGTCATGGGATTTTTTATTACCATATCCGAACCGGATTTACAGGTTCTGGCACAGCAAGTTCCTTCCATTCCAAATCTGACTTTGATACTGGCAGTTGCCTTCGGTGTTGCCATCTACTTAGTCCTTGCAATCCTGCGTATGCTTTTTGGTATTCCGTTATCACGGCTTTTAGTTTTTTTCTACATAATCATTTTTGCACTGACACCATTTGTTCCGGCAGATTTTCTGGCGGTTGCCTTTGACTCCGGTGGTGTAACAACAGGACCTATGACCGTTCCGTTTATTATGTCTTTCGGTATTGGTATTTCTGCCATCCGTAATGACCGTCATGCAGAGGACGATAGCTTCGGTCTTGTTTCTTTATGTTCCATTGGACCGATTGCTGCCGTTTTGGCATTAGGTATGATTTTCACCCCGGAAAATGCACAAACCGTCTCGGAATCCATTCCTGTCATTGATAACACCGTTGATTTGTGGCATTTATTTGTGGTGGAATTCCCTACCTATATCCATGAGATTGCTATCTCGTTACTACCGATTGTTATTTTCTACGGCATCTTTCAATTGATTTCACAGGACGCTAACAAACACTCTTTAATCAAAGTGGGAATCGGGTTAATCTATACCTATATTGGACTGGTAATATTCTTAACCGGTGTAAATGTAGGCTTTATGCCTGCCGGTAATTATTTGGGTCAGACCATTGCCGGTCTTTCTTACGGCTGGATAATCATTCCGATTGGTATGATTATCGGTTACTTCATCGTTCAGGCAGAGCCGGCAGTATTCGTTCTTACCAGACAGGTAGAGGAAATGACTTCGGGTGCCATTTCAGCCTCAGCCATGGGACTGAGTCTTTCCATCGGTGTTGCTATTTCCGTGGGACTTGCCATGACCCGTGTGTTAACCGGAATCTCCATTATGTACTTTTTACTTCCCGGATATGCTATCGCATTAATTCTTACGGCTTTTGTTCCAAAGATTTTTACAGCGATTGCCTTTGACTCCGGTGGTGTTGCTTCCGGTCCTATGACTGCCACCTTCCTTCTCCCATTTGCCATGGGGGCATGCGAAGCAATCGGTGGCAATATAATAACGGACGCTTTTGGTATTATCGCCATGGTAGCCATGACTCCGCTTATTACCATTCAGATAATGGGTGTCATATTTAAAGTCAAAGAAAACAAACTGCACAAAACTATTGCAGCACAGACGGTCCGTACCTCTTTGGACGACTACGGAGATATGGAAATCATCGAATTATAGTCTATGCATTTGTATAGCTTCATAACAGAAATGAGGAAACTATGGGAAGTTTATATTTAATGACCACCATCGTGGATAGAAAAAATGTCAAAAAATATCTGGAATTATACCGGGAAAACAATTTAAACGTAATGTTCCTCTCCTTAGGTATCGGAACCGCCTCCAACGAGGTTCTTGATTACCTGGGTCTGGATTCTGCCGAAAAAGCTGTTGCCATCTCCGTTGTTGAGGAAGGCCATTGGTTTGACTTGAAAAAAGAATTGCAGCGCAAACTTAGAATCGATGCTCCCGGCGGCGGAATCGCATTTATCGTACCCCTTAGCAGTATCGGCGGGAAAAAGACATTGCAGTTTTTATTAGAACAAGAGGAATATAAGAAAGAGGAGGAATCCACCTTGAAAGATACAACCCATGAATTAGTTATAGTCATTGCAGAACAGGGATATACCAATATGATTATGGACGCTGCCAGAGAAGCCGGTGCATACGGCGGAACCGTAATCCATGCCAAAGGAACCGGTATGGAAGCAGCGGAAAAATTTATGAATGTGTCCCTTGCTACGGAAAAGGAGATTATTTACATTGTTACCAAGACCGAACAGAAAAATGACATTATGTCTGCCATTATGAAACATGCCGGTCCTGACACCAAGGCAAAGGCCATCACCTTCTCTCTTCCGGTTACCGATACCGCAGGCTTACGTTTATTAGAAGATTAATCAGACTAAAACAGATAAAAAAACACGCAACCGTATCAATTACCGTTGCGTGTTTTTTATTCGTGACAACAGAAGCCTCACGAACATGCTTCTATCGTTTCCCTAACCGTCCCTTAAAATCTTCATATCCAAAGTCCGTCAGCCTATGTATCATCCCATCACGACATTTCTTATAAATATCCGGCAATGCCATTCCATTAAACGTATTATTCTTGCAGGTGGAATAAATTGCCATATCTCCGAAGACCAGAATATCCCCCCGCATTAGTTTTTCATCAAAACTATAATCACCGACAACATCCCCCGCAAGACAAGTCGGTCCCGCCAAACGATAGGTATATTCCTTTACACCTGCTTCTTCTGCGTTATATAAAGGCGGTCTGTACGGCATCTCAATCACATCCGGCATATGGCAGGCAGTACTCACATCCAAAATAGCAATGTCCGTATCTCCATTCTTTATGACATCCAAAACCCGGCTGACCATATAGCCTGCGTTTAATGCTACTGCTTCTCCCGGCTCTACATATACCTCAAGCTGCCATTTATCCCTTACTTCAGCAATAAGCCGTTCCAAACGTAGGATATTATAATCCTTTCTGGTAATATGATGCCCACCGCCCATATTGAGCCACTTCATTCTAACAAGCACATCGGAAAACTTATCTTCTACCGCTCTTAGCGTTACTTCCAAAGCATCCGAGTCCTGTTCACAAAGGGTATGAAAATGTAGTCCGTCCAAGAGTCCCAACAACTCTTCTGTCATCTGTTCGTCCCACACCTGTCTGGTGACACCAAGGCGGCTTCCTTTTGCACAAGGGTCGTAGATGTCATGCCCATCCTGGGTGGAGCATTCCGGATTGATACGGATTCCGATACTCTTTCCGCAGTCCTTTGCTTTTTTCCCAAACATACGAAGCTGGTTTATGGAATTGAACACGATATGGTCAGCATAACGAAGGATTTCATCAAACTCATCTTCCTTGTATGCCGCACAGAAAACATGCACTTCTTTTCCCGGCATCTCCTCCGCTCCCAGTCTCGCTTCGTATAAGCCACTGGCTTCCGTTCCCGATAAGTATTGTGCTATCACAGGATAAAAGTCGTAATTGGAAAATGCCTTCTGTGCAAGCAATATCTTGCAGCCGGTATGTTCCATCACCGAAGACAGAATCTCGCAATTATTTATAATCTGTGCTTCTTCAATCACATAACATGGCGTAGAAAGATTTGCAAACCTTTCCACACCGACGTTATCATTTATGAATTCAAATGCTGGGTGCATGTGCCCCCTCCTTCCGTTACTCAACAAGCTTTGGTGCAAAGTTCTCACTATGAGGAAGTCCGTACATATCCAATGCTTCAATAAATGGATCCGGATCAAACTCTTCTACGGTATAGACACCCGCTTTGTTCCATTTACCGGTAAGAAGCATTAAGGCTCCACACATGGCAGGAACTCCCGTTGTATAGCTGATAGCCTGACTTTCCACTTCCTTGTAGCATTCTTGATGGTCGCATACATTATAAATATAATAGGTTTTGTCTTTGCCATCTTTTTTCCCTGTAAAAATGCAACCGATATTAGTCTTACCGTGGGTACGTGGTCCCAAGCTTGCAGGGTCCGGCAACAATTCTTTTAAGAATTTAATCGGTACAATTTCTTTTCCCTCAAACATAATAGGAGTGGTAGAAAGCATACCTACATTTTCCAGACATTTCATATGGGTAAGATAGCTCTGTCCAAATGTCATAAAGAAACGGATACGTTTTACCTCCGGAATATTTAAGGCAAGGGATTCGATTTCCTCATGATGGAGCAGATACATATCCTTCTGTCCCACCTTATCAAAATCATATTCTCTCTTAATACTCATAGCAGGAATCTCTACCCAGTGACCGTCTTCCCAATAACTTCCCGGTGCCGAAACCTCTCGCAAGTTAACTTCCGGATTAAAATTAGTGGCAAACGGATAGCCATGGTCCCCACCGTTACAATCTAAAATATCGATGGTATCAATAGTATCAAACTCATGCTTCTTTGCATACGCACAATACGCCTGGGTAACACCCGGGTCAAATCCACAACCAAGAAGTGCCGTTAATCCTGCTTTTTCAAATTTTTCACGGTATGCCCACTGCCAGCTGTAATCAAAGTACGCAGAAAAGCCGGCGTCTTCACAACGTTTTTCATAAATGGCTCTCCATTCAGGGTCATCCGTATCTTCCGGTTCGTAATTGGCTGTGTCCATGTAATTTACACCACAGGCAAGACAAGCATCCATAATGGTTAAATCCTGATACGGAAGGGCAATATTCATTACCAAATCAGGCTTATAGTCATTGATTAGTGTAATTAATTCTTCCACCTTGTCCGCATCTACTTTGGCTGTTGTTATCTTTGTCTTCGTCTTTCCTTCCAGTGTCTTTGCCAAGGCATCGCATTTTTCCTTGGTTCTGCTGGCAATACAAAGTTCTGTGAATACTTCACTTACCTGACAACATTTTCTGATAGCTACATTTGCGACACCGCCGCAACCGATTACTAATACTCTGCTCATTTTTCTTTCCCTCTTTCACTTATTTATATAATGCTAAGATTAATTCTCTTACTACTTTACAGGCTGTTGCCGTGGATACTCCGCTTGCATCTAACATTGGTGCCAGTTCATTCACATCCGCTGCAATTACATTGGTTTTTGCCACCTCAAGGATTGCCTTAAGCAGTTCCATAAAGCTGACACCACCTGCTTCCGGTGTCCCCGTTCCCGGAAATACAGATGAATCCAAACAATCCAAGTCTATGGTAAAGTAAACCGGTACATTTTTCTTTTTCAATTCTTCCACCACTTCAGAAAGTCCTTCAAAAGAAAACGGATGCATGTCCGTATGCTCTTTTGCAAAAGAAAACTCTGCTCTTTCCCCACTACGGATACAGAACTGGTGTATTTTACCATCTCCAAGTAATTCCTGACACCGTCTCATGACACAGGCATGACTTAATTTCGCTCCCAGATAATCATCCCGTAAATCCGCATGAGCATCAAAATGAATGATGTGTAAATCCGGATATTTCTTTACAGCCGCTCTGACAGCCCCTAAGGTTACCAGATGCTCACCACCCATTAAAAGGGGCAGTTTCCCATCCTGTAAAATCTCTTCTGCTGTCTTTTCTATATCCGAAAGTGCCGACTCAGCAAGTCCAAAACAAAGCTCTAAATCTCCGCAATCAAACACCTTCGCATCTTCCAAATCCTTATCCTGATATAAACTGTAAGTCTCTAATCCAAAACTTTCGTGGCGGATTGCTGATGAGCCAAAACGCGCTCCCGGGCGGAAGCTTGTAGTGGAATCAAAAGGTGCCCCAAACAGTACTATCTTCGCTTCTTCATAATCCGCATCACAACCGATGAAAGTCTCTACATTACGTTCCATATTATTCTACCTCCTCAAGCATTTTTTCCAG
>JAZSEL010000002.1:0-2883 GCA_045531685.1 Lachnospiraceae bacterium
ATATTCTTTACTGCCGGCATCTTGCCCTGCTTCTTGCAATACTCCTCAAAATGGTACTTGACAATGGGGTTGTCTATCAATCGGGAGAAACCCTTTACCTTGTCATCAAAATCCTCTTCAGAGCCATATGCAGGAAAATGGTTTACAAGCATCAGTTGAGAGAGAAAACAGTCGGGTGAAACACCATACATCTTCTGCACCTCTTGCAGTGCTGCGAGATTACTGTCAGCAAATAAGGCAACCCTGTCATTTCTATAATATTCCTCCTTGTCATTGGCGGGGATATAAACATGATTCATCATTGGCCAATAGACAGAGAACTGGAGAAGATTTAAGGGAAGCCAGAACTGTACATTGTGGAAAAGCAGAAACTGATTATCGAACAGTTGTTTCTCATGCTTCACAAAGAAAGCCTTTATCGGTTCAAGGTCAAGAGGAACGAAATCCTCATTAGGGTGCGCAACAGAGTTACCACTTAATGTGTCGGTCTCAATGACATGCATTCTGGTATTATGTTCACAGATTGCCCCTGCAATGTTAGTGAGTCCCACGAGCATTACGTCGTTCTGTACAATCTCGCGAAGCAGCGGATGAAAGTCAGCAGGGAAGTCGAATGCACCACTTGCAATTTCTGCAGCTGTATGTTCCATCACCTCCATGTTACGTTCAATGTAAAGTTGCACGCTGTCCTTGTTTCCATTTTTTATGTAAGGATAAGGATTGCTCAAATCACCATAAGGACTTTTCCTGTAACGACTGATTTCTTCCAAAAGAGAACGTTCGCCCAGCATGCTGTTCATACTGCTGTTTGGAACATATTTTATTCCCGAGGAAGTGAGCACCACCTCTATTGTATCGCCTGGAAAAAGGAATGGACCTATTTGTGTTACACCCGCATCTACCATACACATCTGCCCGTGCGGAACGTGCACCTTACCGCAGAATGTGCCGTCGGCGTTGACCTCAACAAGCTGGTTATCCTCTTCCATTGTAAAATAGTTGCGCACCATGGCAAGTATATGTTTTGGAAGCGAATCCTGCGGATAGCCTTTGAAACACCCCTTCAATACGACATTTCCACTATGAAATATGCCCTCGTCTAAAGCTACAGAAGTGTTCTCCTGTGCAAAGCCACATACGGTGGCAAATGCGACAATGAGGGTTAAAAATAGTTTTTTCATTATGTATCTTTTACTTTTGTTGTCTAACCAATCATTTCTTATCAATATATTCACCTATCTTCTGCTTCAAACTGCCTTTGCCGTAGCCGGTCCATTGTTCAAGAACAATGCCTTCGGGTGAGATTAACGTATAGTTGGGAATACCGCCCAGGTCATATCGAGAATAAATCCCACTTTGCCCTTTATGGTCATTCCAATTGTTCCAACTCATACGGTGTTCTTCAGATGCCATCTCCCAAGCATTCCTGTCGTCGATGCTGATGCTTACAATGTTCAGTTTATCCTTGTAGGTTGTGGCAAGTTCCTCCATTTCGGGAATGGCCATAATGCAGGGACCGCAACCGCTTGACCAGAAGTCAATCAAGATGTATTTCCCTTTCAACTCGGCAAGTGAGTGGCTGTTGCCTTCAAGGTCTAAGAGTTCTGCATCGGCCATCTCCTTGCCTACTTCAACTTGTTGTGGAGGAAAGAGCATTGCATGTGCCTCCTGTGCCAATTTGTGCTGTTTCTGTTCTCCGCTCAAACTGTTGTATAAAGCAATGACCTCTTTCCTATAAGGGAAGTTCTTGCGATATTTGACTTCCATTGCCAGTACATTGAGTTTCTTCATCCAGATAGCATCTACTGCCGATTTCTTCATCCGACGGATTTCATTGGAGTAGATTTGACCCGTCAGCATCTCATCATCTTTTAAAATGCTGTCAATTTTTTGTCTGATTGTAATTTTTTCCTCTTCTGACAGGTTCCTTGCTTGAATCCTTAATTCATTTACCAGTATCGAATTACGTTGGGTTTGGTTCCAAAGTTCACGTGAATCATTGAGGTAGGCTTGCCAAGAGATATTCTCCTGTGGTCCGCCTTCTACTTTCCAAGTGAAAATCAGGGTGTTTTCACCTGTAACCTTTACCTTATCACCAGGCGAAGCCCAAAGCCTGAGGCCCATCGCAGGGAAATCCTTGCAAGGAAAGCAACTAAGGTCTAATTCCTCCTTTGAACTGACGGGATTAATCCAGAAATGGAATCTGCCATCAATGATTGTGTCATTGGCGAAAGACCTTCCTACGTTACCATCAATACGGAACAGCCTGATAACGGTACCGTCGGGCACATTCTTTACTTTGCCCTTAATCTCATAGAACCCAGGATTTACAAGGTCGCCATCCTGCGCAATGCCACACAGAGTGGCAAGCGCAAATAAAATGGTAAATAATCTCTTTTTCATATTGTGTTTTGTTTTTCAGTTTAAATTTCAAATGCAATTATGTCATTTCAATTATAAGACGGACAAGCGCCCCAATTGTTACAGGCGAAATAAGGAAAAATTTCACCCCTCGCGAAAAAATAAATCTAAAAACAGCTCTTTAGACGTCTAAAAATGATGTTTTAGATTTTTAAAGACCAGAAAGTTCTTGATAATGGAATTTGTCTCATATTGGTAAATTTGTTAGTTATGATTTGTTGTTCTACCGCAAATTTATCCCGTGAAAAGTTTTCCACGAAAAAAGCGAGCTACAAACTTCAATCTGTAACTCGCTGATTATGTAGGTAATAAACAAAAATCAGTTTTCCTTTGCAAAGAGGAGTATTCAAAAAGTTTACCCGTGCTCATTTTTGAGCAGCCTTTGCAGGAAATTCGAGAGGTTGGTGTCGCTTTCCACCAGACCGAGTTTCTGACGTACCTCGCTGCTGTCTTTATAATGCC
>JAZSEL010000105.1:0-7764 GCA_045531685.1 Lachnospiraceae bacterium
AATTGAGAGAACATTTAATTGTAAGGCAGTGCCGGTTCCGAGCGATGCACCATATGAGTATTGGGACGCAGAGAAAATGACAGGAAAAGGCCTGATATCCATGAAGCACACGGCTGTTTTGTGTGGTCTTGGCTCTATCGGAAAAAGCTCCTTGCTACTTAATCCGGAATATGGAAATAGATTGACAGTGGGAGCTGTACTTACCGACCTTGAGCTAAAAGAAGATCCGATACAACCGGATTTATGTATTCCGGGTTGCCGAAAATGCCTTGATAGTTGTCCGGTACAGGCGATTAAGGACGGAAGTGTTGAACAAAAGCTTTGTCGTTCTAATACATATGGAAGAACTGCCAGAGGCTTTGATACGGTAGATTGCAATAAATGCCGTGTTGTGTGCCCGATGAAGTATGGTGCAAAGTGACGAAACGGATGAATGAGTAGGGAGTTTTATTTTAAAGTGACAGAATGGAGTGGATGTAATTTATGGGATATGTGGAGTTAGTGCAGATGTATAATTTTTTTGTAGAGGAGAGTTAGGATGGATAGACCGATCACAACACTGTTTATGCTGATGTCAGTTGACGGAAAAATCAGCACGGGCGCAACGGATGAATTAGATGTGGATAAAGATTTTCCTAAAATCGCAGGAGTCTGCGAGGGATTACATCAATACTACGAAATTGAACAGACGACAGATTTGTGGTCATTGAACACAGGACGGGTGCAGGAAAAAATGGGCGTCAATACAAAACCACTGCCAAATAAAACTCCGGTGTCTTTTGTGTTAGTCGATAATAAACATTTGAACGAGCAAGGTGTGCGTTATTTCTGTGCTTTGTCAAAGGAATTTGTGCTAATTACGACTAATGATGCTCACCCGGCCTTTGATGTTCATGAGAGTAATTTGCACATCATCTGCCAAAAACAATTATCACTACCGGATGCACTTGCAAAACTTAAGGAAGAATTTGGATGTGAGCGAATAACCATACAAAGTGGCGGTACGTTAAATAGCATTTTTCTTCGGGAAAAATTGTTGGATTACATAGATATCGTGGTAGCACCTGTTTTAATAGGCGGTAAAGATACATCCACACTGATTGATGGACGATCATTAATGTCCGAAAGCGAATTAAGTCAGTTAAAGGCATTAGAACTGGAAGACTGTTTGTGTTTAAAAAACTCTTATTTGAGATTGAGATACAAGGTAATGAATTAACAGTATTTAAATTTATGGATGAAGTTATACGGACAATGAGAACGGATGGGGATATATATGAAGAAAATTCAGATTATTGAGGATGATCCGGTCATTCAGAATGAATTGAGAACTTTACTATTATCGAATGGATATGTAACAGTGGAGGAGGCTCCTTGCGATCTAATTCTTTTGGACGTAAATCTGCCCGGAGATAACGGGTTTACCCGTTGTAGAAAATTGCGACAGACTTCAAATACACCGGTCATTTTCCTGACTGCACGTGATACACCGGAGGATGAACTATTGGCATTTGGTGTAGGTGGAGACGACTTTATCCGTAAACCGTATAATTCCGCAGTGTTACTGGCACGGATAGAGTATATTTTAAAAGGTAACGATAAAAATATACAAAATGTTCGCGGACTGATTTTGGATTTGCCGGGTATGAATGTAAGGTTTAATAACCAAGTTGCAGAATTATCAAAGAATGAAGCGAGAATTCTTTGGTGTTTGATGCAAAGGGAAGTAAGTACCAGAGAAGAATTGATTGAGAACCTTTGGGTAAACGGAATGTATATTGACGATAATACCCTGTATGTCAATATAGGAAGATTGCGGGAAAAACTAAAAGGAATCGGAGCAAAAGACTTCATACATACAGTGCGGGGCGTGGGATATCGCCTATGAAACTAAAAGATTATCTTTCCGGAAAAACAGTTTCCCTATGTACAGCAGGAATTAGTGGATTATTTCTATTTTTGGCATTTCATTTTTGTAATGTTCCGCTTCCGTTCACAGTATGCCTGCTTTTGGGTGAATCCCTTATTATTGTTGTAGGGATTGTTATGGGATGGCGGCAAGCGTCATCAAGATTACAGAAGTTGAAAAAGCAATTGGAAATATTGCCGGACAAATACTTAATCGGAGAATTATTAGAGCGTCCAAAAGATGCTGTAGAATTGGAATATTTTCTTCTTATAAAAGAGATTTCCCGTTCCGCTATTGGAGCGGTTGAGCAAGTCCGGGAACAGAAGAAGGATTATTGCGATTATGTAACACAGTGGGTGCATGAAATGAAGACTCCCCTGACAGCCTGTTCGTTGATTCTTTCCAACGATGGGGATGTTTATAAGTTGAAGAGGGAATTGCGAAGGGCAGATAATCTGACGGAGACCATTTTGTCCTATGCAAAACTATGGACGGCAGAAAAAGAAATTCAGATTCACGCTGTGGATTTGCGGAATTTGTGTGATAGGGCAATAACGGAAGAAATAGAACTTTTGATGGCAGCTAAAATCCGGCTTTTCATTGAAGGGGATGGCAAGGTATATACGGATTCCAAATTATTAATATTTATTCTGAAACAGCTTTTGATTAATTGTGCAAAATATTGTCAGGGTTGTACCATCCGCATCGAATTGTCAGAGGGAAAGATTTGCTTTGAAGATAATGGACCGGGAATTCCTTCTCATGAGCTGCATCGTGTTACAGAGAGAGGCTTTAGTGGTTGTGCAGGTCGGAAAGAGGGACAAAGTACCGGAATGGGCTTGTATATCGTAAGCCAGATTTGTCAGAAACTAAATATCCATATGGACATTTTTTCTCAGGAAGGGGAATTTACCCTCTTTTGTTTTGTGTTTTCAATCTAACAAAAATGTTAGTTTAGCTAAAGACTGTGTTAGAACAAAAACCTTCTTTCTACGTTATATTTTAAGGGAAAGGATGGTGGAATATTATGAATACATTATTAAAAATGGAAAATGTAACAAAATACTACGGAAGTGGGGAGTCAATTTCAAAAGCTTTGTCCGGTGTCAGCTTTTCTTTGAGGAAAGGCGAGTTTACTGCAATTATGGGGGCTTCCGGTTCGGGAAAGAGTACTTTGCTAAATGTAATAGCGACCATTGACCGCCCTAGCTCCGGAAACATTTTCCTGGCAGAGAAAAATATTGCAGAAATGAGAGAACAGGAATTGTCAGCTTTTCGGCGCGATTGTCTGGGATTCATTTTTCAGGATTATAATTTGTTAGATACGTTGACAGTAGCGGAAAATATTGTTTTACCGCTAAATCTACAAAAGAGGTCTGTTGCAGAGACAGAGAAAAAATTGCAAGAAGTTGTAAATTTATTGGAAATTGAGGAACAGATTCATAAATTTCCAAGCCAGCTTTCCGGAGGACAACGTCAGCGTGTTGCTTGTGCCAGAGCATTGATTACACAACCGGAGTTGATTTTGGCAGACGAACCGACAGGTGCCTTGGATAGTGCGAATTCTAAGATATTAATGAACACGTTCCGGTTTATGAATGAGAAGCTTGACTCCACAATTTTAATGGTGACTCATGATGCAGTCATCGGCTCATATGCTTCCCGGGTTTTATTTTTGAAGGATGGACAGATATGGAATGAATTGCACCGGGGAGAGCGCGACCGTCAATCTATGTATCATGAGATTTTAGATGCCATGGTGGTATTGGGAGGTGAGTCGGATGTTCGTTAAACTTGCTTTCCGTAATGTACAACGCCAGATTCGAAATTACTTAATATATTTTATTACTGTCACACTCTGTGTAGCGTTAATGTTTGCAGTAAATAATCTTTGTTACAGCGATAGGGTGAATGCGTTGGCAGACGTAAATCCGGATATAAGAACGATGTTTAATTTTGTAACGGGATTGGCGTGTTTGGTTACCGCATTGGTTCTTAGCTATGCAACAGGATTTATGCTGAAATTGAGAAGAAAAGAGTTTGGCATGTACCTGACCTTGGGAATGACACGGGGTAATATTCAAAGAATATTTGCCTGCGAAACAGGAATCATATCCTTTTTTGCGTTGCTGGTAGGTATGGGCGCAGGGCTTGTTATTTTTCAGTTTTTGGTGGCATTGTTTGCTTCTGTTATGGAAATGCCTGTTACCATGTCAGCTTACTCGATGCAAGGGATTATTCTTACAGTGGCAGTTAGCATAGGATTGTTTCTTTTGTCTACAGTAGCTTCCATGCGATATTTGAAAAGAGTTACAGTTTCAGAACTATTAAATGTAAAGGTGGCACAGAAAAGTGAAAAGCATTCCACTCTTTGGTATGTGTTATCTGCATTAGCATTAGGCGGACTGATTTTGTGCTTAATCCGTACCTATCATAACTTGGTTGCATCTCTAAAAGGCCAGGACGGACTCAGTGTACTTGTGTGGATAACATTGGATTTGGTGCTGGTATTTTTGTCGCATGCGACATTGTCAAGAAGTGTAACCGGTATGTTTCTTAGAAGTCGGAGGCTAAAAAATAAGGGAACAAATGTCGTAGTTTTCCGCAATCTATCTGAAAAGATGACTATGAATTCTGTATTGATAGGAGCTCTTGCTACGCTTTTGGTGTTTGCCATGGGAATGTCTAATGTTGCATTGGCGGAGAAGACATATTCAAACTATTCAAGTGATAGGGAGTGTCCGTATGATGTGATGGCTCAGTTTGGAAGAAATGAAGAAGTGGAGATTTCCAAAGAGCAGGGAGAAAAAATCATAGAAGAATACAGTGCGATAACAGAACAGAAGAATTACAAACTCTACACAACGGAAGAAACAACACTTTCCGGCTTGATACAGGGATATGATTTAATGGGTTGGATGGATAAGTTTATGCCGTTGAGTCAATTTAACGAGATGCTTGTGGAGTGCGGATATGAACCGGTAACTTTGAATGAAGAATATATGCTGGTTACTTTTATTTCGGAGATAGCAGAAATCGATTATTCTAATCAGACATTAATAGTAGATGATACTTCTTACACATGGATAGGAAGTGAGGTATCTTATCCGGAATTTACAGAAGAATGGTTCTACTTCGTAGTGCCCGATGCGGCGATAAAGAACATGAAAGTATCGGATGATTGTATCGCTTATATACTGGAAAACAGTCGTGTTGATGCAGTGGGATTGGGACAGGATTTAACATATATATTGGAAGCAGAAGATGGAGAAGAAGAACAGAGTAATTATCGTATAAAGGAAGATTATCGGTTGTTTGCCAGTGCAACAGCGGGCACATTGATTATTGGAACCTTGTATGTGTCGACGGTGTTTGTTTGCATGGCATTGGCGATTCTTTCAATAAAGACATTGTCGGGACTGGATGAGGAGAAAAACAGATTTGCGATACTTTATCGGTTGGGAGCAGATATTACTATGCAAAAGCAAACGGTACGCAGACAGGTTTTAGCATTCTTTTTATCCCCATTTTTCTTGCCGGTATTTGCAACAGTTCCGTTCGGTATGTTTTGCGGAAAAGTATATGAAATATGGGATTTCAATGGGCTAAGTGGACCTAGAGCAATGGAAATTGCTGTTTTGATTACAGGTGTGATAGCAGGAATTTACGCATTGTATTTTTTTATTACTTATCAGATTGCATGCAATCATGTACTTGTTTATGGCAGCGAGAAAAAATATTGATGAGTGGCTGTAATTCCGGTGCAAAGGTGGAAGTATGAAAGTATTTATTGTGTATTGTCATCCTTCAAAAGATAGTTTTACGCATGGAAGAAAAAAGTAATATGTGAGTAGAGGAAGAGAAAAATGATTATACAGATTAAACTTGCAGATAAGGGATACATTGATTACCTGGTAGAAATTCTGCAAAATTCGGATTTAGGAAAAGCGTATTTTAGCGATTATGAAAAGGCAACTAATATGCTTACATATGCAGTGGGACAAAAGAGCGTATATGTTGCATTGGATGAAAAAGAAAAATGTCTGGGTTTTGTTTACTATATGACAAACGGTGTCTTTGGAAGTTACCCATATTTACATATTGTTGCGGTAAAGGAAGAATACAGAAGTTATGGCATTGGAAGACAGTTGATGAAATATTTTGAGGATAATGCTTCTGATTCTCCTTCAGCAAAATATTTTTTGACGGTAGATGATTTTAATCCAAGAGCAAAGAAATTATATGAAAATCTGGGATATCAGTGTGTTGGAGAACTACCTGATTTTTATAAAAAGGGGATTAACTGCTATTTGATGATGAAAAGAAGAGGGTAGAGACAGAGGTAACACATGAACAAAGAATGGGCAGAACAAAATACATTAATGCAGTTACAATTAAAGAAAAAGGATACCTTCCCGGAGGGGATTCATACGTTAATTCAACTTCGCAAGGACCTTATGACACAAATTCTGCGGTTAAAAGAGGAATTGTCGCAAGAAGATTTTAGTGCTATGCCATTTAAAAATGCGAAAGGATATCATAATAAAACCATTGCGTATTCGCTTTGGCATATTTTTCGTATAGAAGACATAGTTGCTCATTCGTTGATTGCAGATGATGAGCAGATTTTCTTCTTGGGAGATTATCAAAAGCGGATGAATGCGTCAATTATTACAACCGGAAACGAGTTGGTAAAAGAGGAAATTTGTGAGTTTTCAAAGCAGTTGCAAATTGATGAATTGTATCAATACATGATAGATGTTGACAAGTCAACAACCGGGATTTTAAAAGCACTTACCTATCAGGACAGTAAAGAAAGAATCTCGGAAGAGAAGAGGAATAAATTAGAAGCCCTTAATGTTGTCAGCAAAGATGAAAATGCATATTGGTTAGTGGACTATTGGTGCAAAAAAGATGTAAAAGGATTGGTACAGATGCCTCTTTCAAGACATTGGATTATGCACATTGAAGCATGTTTGAGAATAAAAGAAGGACTTTAATTTTAGGGAGGAAAGTATGAAGAATAAAGCATTGGTCGTGATTGACCTTCAGAATGACATTACAAAGAATTATAAAGAGATTATTGAGAGTACCAATCAGGCAATTGATTGGGCAGTTGCTAACGATATGTATGTTGTTTATATTCAGCATAATAATCTGTCCGCCGGAACGAGAACCTTTAAGGCCGGTACACGTGGCGCGGAATTGGTTTCGGAACTGAAAGTGGTATCGGACAACATTTTTACCAAAACAAAGAGTAATGCTTTAACAAGTGAAGAATTTGTTGCGTTTATTCAGGAGCACGGTATTACAGAGTTTTTTGTTGCCGGAGCAGACGCCACTGCTTGCATAAAGTCTACCTGTTATAATTTGGCCAAAATAGGGTATACCGTTCATGTTTTGTCCGATTGCATTACAAGTTATGACAAAAAGAAACTTCCGGAGATGTTGGAATATTATGTGGCGAAAGGCTGTAGCGTTAGCTCGATTAGTGAAGTGATGGAGAAGATTCCAGAGTATATGTAAGACGTTTGTAAATTTGAATTGACCGCAGTTCAATTGTATGGGCAAACAGTTAGATAAACTTGAATTTGTGGAAAAAAAAAGATTATGAGATTAGCAGATATTTTCAAGGACAAAAGCATCAAAAAAATAGATGCCAGAGCAATGATTATTGATGGGATTTTGCGTGGTGATTATACAATAGAAGAAAAAAGCTTTTTTAAAGGGAGATTATAAGAATATGAATTTTGTGGACGCAAAGAGAGAAAATGTCAATGATATACTTGATTTGTACAATTACTATATTGTCAATAGCACCGCAACTTTTGACCTTGAAGAAATATCTGCGGAGG
>JAZSEL010000143.1:0-5055 GCA_045531685.1 Lachnospiraceae bacterium
TGACACCATGAAGCGTAAGCAGTTTGTCAAGGGTATCAGCCAGATTGCACAGGAGGGTGCAATTCAGATATTCCAGGAATTCAACACAGGTATGGAAGAGATTATTGTGGGTGTTGTAGGTGTCCTTCAGTTTGATGTATTGAAGTACCGGTTAGAGAATGAATATAATGTAGAAATCCGGTTAGAACCGCTTCCGTATGAGCATATCCGTTGGATAACCAGTAAGGATGTGGATTTGGACAAGCTCTCCGGAACTTCGGATATGAAGAAGGTTAAGGACTTAAAGGGTAACCCATTACTTCTTTTCATTAATGCATGGAGCGTGGGTATGACCTTAGACCGTAATAAAGGACTGGAACTTTCAGAATTCGGTAATCAATAAATATATAATAAATGTAGATAGATAACTGCCGGTAGGGAGGACAAGCTTATGAAAAAAGCGGTTATGTTACTGGGAATGGTAACGCTGATAGCAGGTTGTATTTATCTAAAGAACGCGGATATGGATACGGTACTTTTGGAAGAACAGGTAATGCCAAGGGTGTTATCCGTAGAAGAATATCCGATTGAAAGTACGGAAGAGGTTACCAAATTACAAGAGGAAGTAACAAAGGAAACCGATGCTCTTTTAAAGCAGGTACAGGAAGAGGCAGAAACGGAGAATGTACAAAGAGAAGAAACCTCCGGTGTACATGCAGGCGGATATGCGTTTTCTAAGTTGACAATAGAGGAGCAGAAGGTATATGTCCAGTTATTGGATTCCCTTTTGAATTATGAAAAAGAAACAACCCTTTCCACAACGGACGCAGCTGTGATTGATAAAGCATTTTCCTGCGTTATGTTGGACCATCCGGAGATATTTTATATTGACGGATACAAATATACCGAGTATACCTCCGGTGGCAATGTGGAGAAGATTGTTTTTTCCGGTAATTATTTATATGAAGAGTCAGAAAAGGAACGCCGTTTGCAATTGATTGAAGCAGCTGCGGATACGATACTATGCGGTGTGCCGGATACAGAGGACGAATACGAAAAAGTTAAATATCTGTATGATACCATTATTAATCAGACAGAATACCGGTTGTCTTCCGTGGATAACCAGAATATCTGCTCCGTTTTTTTGCATGGAGAAAGTGTATGTCAGGGGTATGCCAAGGCAATGCAGTATCTGTTGCAGCAGTTGGATATGGAAAGTGTGTTAGTGCTGGGAACCGTTACCGGAGGAGAAGGACATGCCTGGAATCTGGTTTTGATTCATGACAAATGGTATCATTTGGATGCTACCTGGGGAGACGCTTTTTATTTGTTCGGAGAGGAAGAAGCGTTGTCCGGGGAAGAAATCGGATTAATCAATTATGATTATTTATGTGTTACCACACAGCAGTTAACAAAGACACACCAGGTCAACATGCCCGTGGAACTGCCGGAATGCGATTCCATGACGGACAATTATTATGTCAGGGAAGGGGTTTATTTTACATCCCTGGATGAAGCAAAACTGGGAGAGGTCTTTGGAAGGGCATTGCAGGATGGACAGCAGGTGGTTACCATCAAATGCAGTAATGCAGATGTGTATGAACAGATAAGCAGGTTGCTTCTGGATGAACAGAAGATTTTCGAGTATCTGTCAAGGGAAGGCTCTATTGCATATACGGATAATCAGGAGCAATGTTGTTTGACATTCTGGTTGTGAATGATATAATATTTAAAATGTAGTAAATGAAGAATGCGGAGGATTTTCATGGAACGAAATACTTATGTATTACAAGGGAATGAGAATATTGGTTCTGTTCAGATTGCAGACGATGTAATAGCAGTAATTGCCGGTCTTGCAGCAACAGAAGTTGAAGGCGTATCTGCCATGGCAGGTAATATTACAAATGATCTTATGACAAAGGTTGGAGTTAAGAATCTGACAAAAGGGGTAAAGGTTGACATTATCGGCCAGAACGTAACGGTGGATTTATCTCTGATGTTAGGTTACGGATACAATATACCTACAACCTGTGGAAAGGTTCAGGAAAAGGTAAAGTCTACCATTGAGAATATGACAGGCTTAAACGTTACTGATGTTAATATTCGTATTGCAAGTGTAGATATGAATAAGCAGAAATAAAGGCTAAAGACGGGTTAGAGAACAGATGAGTAGAAGAGTGTTGCGTGAACAGTTGTTTAAGCTGTTGTTCCGTATCGAGTTTAACAATATAGAAGAAATGAAGGAGCAGTGTGCGTTCTTCTTTGATGACATTGATAATCCTATTGAAGAAAAGGATATGGACTTTATCCAGAAGAAATTCGATTTGATTATGGAAAAGCTCTCAGAGATTGATGCACAGATTAATGAAAAGGCAAAGGGATGGACGACGGAGCGTATGGCAAAGGTAGACCTTACCATTATACGTCTTGGAGTGTATGAGATGTTATACGATGAGGATGTACCAACATCCGTTGCCATTAACGAAGCAGTGGAACTTGCTAAAAAATTCGGACAGGATGAATCTTACAGCTTTGTTAACGGTGTGCTGGCAAGATTTGCCTCATAAGTGGAGAAAAGAATGCAGAATGTATATTCAGTTGCTCAGGTAAATACATACATTAAGAATATGTTTTCCCAAGACTATATGCTACGCTCTATCAGTGTCAGGGGAGAAGTGAGCAACTGCAAATATCATTCGTTCGGTCATATTTATTTTACATTAAAGGATAAGCTTGGTGTGATTTCCTGTGTTATGTTTGCGGGGAATCGTGGGGGCTTATCTTTTCCTTTAAAAGAAGGAATGCAGGTAGTGGTATCCGGTAACATTGATGTGTATGAGCGTGACGGGAAATACCAGTTATATGCAAAAAAGATTACCTTGGACGGTGTGGGGCAGCTCTACGAAAGATATGAAGCCCTGAAAAGGGAATTGGAAGAACGGGGGCTGTTTGCGCAGGAATATAAGCAGCCGATTCCGGCATACAGTAAGACATTGGGAGTGGTAACAGCAACCACCGGTGCAGCCGTAAGGGATATTATCAATATTGCAAAAAGGCGCAATCCATACGTGCAGATTATTGTGTATCCGGCCATTGTACAGGGTGAGTATGCGGTTCAGAGTATTGTAAAGGGTATCCGCGCCTTAGAGGTAATGGGCGTTGACGTGATGATTGTAGGACGGGGCGGCGGTTCCATTGAGGATTTGTGGGCATTTAATGAAGAAGCCGTAGCCCAGGCCGTGTTTGATTGTAGTGTTCCTATTATTTCCGCCGTGGGACATGAGACGGATACTACCATTATTGATTATGTGGCAGACCTTCGGGCTCCGACTCCATCGGCGGCAGCAGAGCTTGCGGTTGCGGATATTGCTTTGCTTGAGGGACAGCTTATTGAGATGCAGAATCGTTTGCATCAGTGGATGCTTCGGATAATCGAACACAAGAAATTACTAGTATCCCGTGAAAGCATGCGTTTACGACAGGGAAGTCCGCAAAGCAAGATTCAGTCCATGCGTTTTCATACCATCCGTGCCCAGGAGCAGCTGCAGTATGAAATGGAACAAAAGCTGCAGGAATACCATAGGAAATTAGCAGTTTATATTGAACGGTTAAAGGGCGTTTCGCCTCTTGATAAGTTGAATCAGGGATTCTCCTATGTGGCAGATGCAAACGGAAGAACCGTGAATAATGTACATGTGGTAAAGCCGGGAGATTCCTTATGGATTCATGTTAAGAACGGCAAGATAGGAGCCACAGTCAATGAGATTATAGAAGCAGATTCTGTAAAGGAGGAATAGAAAATGGAAGAAAAAAGAGAAGAGCGTACTTTGCAGGATATGTTACAAACTCTGGATGAACAGATCAGACAGTTGGAATCGGAAGATATTTCCTTAGAGGACTCCTTTCTTGTGTATGAACAGGGAATGAAATTGATTAAAGAATGCAACGAAAAGATAGACAGAGTGGAAAAAAAGGTTCTTCAGCTGAATGCAGAAGGAACGTTGCAGGAGATGGAGTAAAAGATACAAATAGCAAACGGAAGGATAGCGTTATGTTCAAGCAATTGAGAGATGAGAAAATAGCCCATATAGAAACAGTATTACAGGAATATCTTCCAAAAGAAGAAGGGTATGCGGCGAAGGTCATGGAAGCCATGAATTACAGTGTGCTTGCCGGAGGCAAAAGATTGCGTCCTATGTTGATGGAAGAGACTTATCATATGTTTGGCGGAAAGGAAAAGGTGATTCAGCCTTTTATGGCAGCACAGGAAATGATACATACCTATTCGTTGGTGCATGATGACCTTCCTTGTATGGACAATGATGAGTACAGAAGGGGACGTAAGACTACCCATGCTGTATATGGTGAAGGTATGGCAGTGTTAGCCGGAGATGCTTTGCTTAATTATGCCTTTGGGACAGCATGCAAAGCTTTTGAGATGACAGATTCCATGGACAGAGTGGCTAAGGCTCTCACGATATTGGCAAAAAAAGCCGGAATCTATGGTATGATTGGTGGTCAGACTGCGGATATCCAAGCGGAAGATTATCCTTCTGAAATGGTGACAAAAGACCTTCTTATGTACATTCATGAGAATAAAACAGCAGCTTTGATTCAAAGTAGCATGATGATTGGTGCTCTTTTGGCAGGTGCTGATGAAACACAGGTTAAAAATATTGAAAAAATAGGGTATAATGTTGGTATTGCATTCCAGATTCAGGATGATATTCTGGATGTGACAGGTACCTTTGAAGAATTGGGCAAACCAATCGGCAGTGATGAAAAAAATGATAAAGTTACCTGCGTATCTCTTATGGGACTGGATAAGGCCAAGGAAGAAGTGGAGCGCTTGTCCAAGGAAGCAGTAGCTTTACTAAAGAATATGAGTTTTGAGCATACTTTCTTAGAAGAACTGATTTTAGATTTGATACACCGAAATAATTGAGAAAAGAGGATGCATGAAGATGCTTCTGGAACAAATTTGCAAAGAAAATGATATTAAAAAGATAAAAAAGGAAGACTGGAACGCATTAGCAGAAGAAATCCGTCAATTTCTGATTGAAAAAATCAGTGTAA
>JAZSEL010000079.1:0-2283 GCA_045531685.1 Lachnospiraceae bacterium
GGTAGACAGTTAGAAAATATGCTGACTGTTATGAGAGGTTTCCGTAAGACGCAACAGCGTAGGAAGCAAGCAGGGTGGAACCGCGTATATTACGTCCCATGCATTACAAGAGTAGTGCATGGGATTTTTTTGTCCAATAAGATGGCTCGCGTAGCGTGCCGGCGTTTGGATGCATGCATTATTAACATTCTACGAAAGGAGGTTCATATGAAAGAAAAATGGGAAATTTTTAAGGCATCATTAGCCGAGGCAAAAGTTATGACAAAAAAAGAGTTTCTTATGGTCGTAGCAGTATGTGTTTTAGGCGGAATTGTGGTGGGTATGTTAACCTCACCAAGAAAGAATGTCACTATTGGCAGTAATAATGGTAATAATAACGGAAGCTATAATCAGGACACTAATAACAATAACTCAGGTTCTGTAAGTGCAGAATCAAAAGATGCAAAATAACGAATTAGTAAGATATAAGAAGGAGATAATGATATGAAGATCACATTAAAAGACGGTTCCGTAAAGGAATACGCACAGACAATGAGCGTGTATGACATTGCGCTCGATATTAGCGAAGGACTTGCAAGAGCAGCATGCGCCGGAGAAGTAGACGGAGAAGTGGTAGACTTACGTACGGTTGTAGATAAAGACTGCGCACTTTCTATTTTGACAGCAAACGATGCACAGGGACTCAGAACACTTCGTCACACAGCATCCCATGTACTTGCAGAAGCAGTTAAGAACCTTTTCCCAAATGCAAAATTGGCAATCGGACCTGCAATTGACGAAGGATTTTACTATGACTTTGAATCTGCTCCGTTTTCAAGAGAAGACCTTGATAAGATTGAAGCAGAAATGAAAAAGATTATCAAAAAAGGAAACAGACTTGAGAAGTTCACACTTCCAAGAAACGAAGCTATTAAATTTATGGAAGAAAAGGGTGAACCATACAAGGTAGAACTCATTCAGGATTTACCGGAAGATGCAGAGATTTCCTTCTACAGCCAGGGTGATTTTGTAGACCTTTGTGCAGGACCACACCTTATGAATACAAAGGGAATCAAGGCATACAAGCTTACATCTTCATCAATGGCATATTGGAGAGGAGATTCCAATAAAGCACAGTTACAGAGAATCTATGGCTCTGCATTTTCTAAAAAAGAAGAATTAGAAGCTTATTTAGAGCATTTGGAAGACATTAAGAGACGTGACCACAACAAGCTTGGCCGTGAAATGGAAATCTTTACAACGGTAGATGTAATCGGACAGGGACTTCCTTTATTTACACCAAAGGGAACCAAGATGATTATGAAGCTTCAGAGATGGATTGAAGATATCGAAGAAAAAGAATGGGGTTATGTACGCACCAGAACTCCGTTAATGGCTAAGAGCGACCTTTATAAGATTTCAGGACACTGGGATCATTACAAGGACGGTATGTTCGTGCTTGGTGATGAAGAAGTGGATAAGGAAGTATTTGCCCTTCGTCCGATGACATGCCCATTCCAGTACTATGTATATAAGAACAGCCAGAAGTCATACCGTGACCTTCCATATCGTATGGGTGAAACATCTACACTTTTCCGTGCGGAAGAATCCGGAGAAATGCATGGCTTAACACGTGTCCGTCAGTTTACAATTTCCGAAGGTCATAATGTTATCCGTCCTGACCAGGTAGAAGAAGAATTGGCTAACTGCTTCAATCTTGCTTACCATATTTTATCCGTATTAGGTCTTGAAAAAGACGTAACATTCCGTCTTTCCAAATGGGATCCTGCCAATACAGAGAAGTATCTTGGTGATGAATACTACTGGAATACCACACAGGATGCCCTTCGTCAGGTATTAATTGAAAAGAATGTACCGTTCGTGGAAGCAGACGGAGAAGCTGCATTCTACGGACCTAAGATTGATATCCAGGCTAAGAACGTATACGGTAAAGAAGATACCATGGTTACCATCCAGCTTGACTGTGCAATCGCAGATAAGTTTGATATGTACTATATCGACCAGAATGGTGATAAGGTTCGTCCTTACATTATCCATAGAACATCCCTTGGATGCTACGAAAGAACACTTGCATGGTTGATTGAAAAATATGCAGGTAAGTTCCCAACATGGTTATGTGCAGAACAGGTACGTATCCTTCCGATTTCTGAAAAATATGCAGACTATGCAGAAAAGGTTCGTAAAGAACTGGCTGCAAACGATGTGGATGTAACGGTTGATAACCGTTCTGAAAAGATTGGTTACAAGATCCGTGAAGCAAGAATGGATAAGCTTCCTTACATG
>JAZSEL010000173.1:0-9916 GCA_045531685.1 Lachnospiraceae bacterium
TTCGGTTGGATTATTAAAGGACGGTGTCCCTTATCTTGGCGTGGTCTATAATCCTTTTACACAAGATTTATTTACCGGGGTTAAAGGCGAAGGTGCCTACCATAATGGCGAGAGACTTCACGTCTCCGACCATGACTTTGCCCATTCCCTGTTGTTCATGGGATTTCATCCATATGACAAGACTTTTAGCCCACCTTGTTACCGTATTATAGGACGTGTATTTAATGAATGCGAAGATATGCGACGCCTTGGTGTTGCAGCCATTGAATTATCCCTCCTTGCAAAGGGCAAAGCCGGACTTTATTTTGAACCACAGCTGAATCCATGGGATTATTGCGCCGCCATGGTATTTGTCAAAGAAGCCGGTGGCTATATTGGTTCTCCTATTATGGAAGCAATTACCTTTGACAGACCTCAACCAATTGTAGCCGCCAACACCAAAGAAAATTTTGACAAATTAATGGCAATTGTAAAAGAAGAACTATCTGCCGAAGGATAGTTCAACGTCTTTCCATTAACTAATCCTTGCTCCGGTCAAAAGTGCTAACCAATACAATACACCTAGCACCCAGCTGGATACAAGGCCATACAAAATAACCGGTCCCGCAATAGTAAAAATCTTGCAGCCAATGCCAAAAACCTGACCTTCTTTTTTAAACTCAATAGCCGAGGAGGCCACACCATTGGCAAATCCGGTAATCGGAACCAAAATACCGGCTCCTGCAAAATTTGCAATGCGATAAAAGAGATTGAATCCGGTAAGTAATACACTAATCAAAACCAGAATCAGGGAGCACCAGCTCCCTGCTGTTTTATTATCCACTCCCATATCTGTTGCCGTATTAATAATGAACTGACCGATTGTACATACAATTCCACCCACAATAAATGCCTTAACCACCTGTAACCAGAGGTTCTTTGTTGGTGTTACTTCTTTTATAAATTGATTATACTCTGTATTACGCTCTTGCTCCTGCTTATCCATAATCGGTTGGTTATTTTTCAAGTTTGCATCTGTTTCATCCGGTTGTATGTCCCCGTTTACCGCAAAACTTTGCGATGTCGTGTTCGCAATCATATATCCCTGCTGTATTGCCTTGTTATCCGGTGTTCCATTATTATAATCGTTCATAATTCTATCCCTCTATTCAAAAAATTGTCGTATAAAGTAAATCAAACTACCCAATGTTTTTCCCAATGCCATACTAAGCACCACGATTCCGATTCCATGCCTAAATTTCATACGTCTCGCAAAAATAGGAATGGAATCCAGCATTTCTGCAATAGCAAGTGCCAGACACCCTACAAAAATCCCTGCAAACAAACCAAAAATCAGTAAAAAAGCCATGCTTACAAAAGGATATAGTATACTTAAAAATTTTACCCGGTTCATCCATTCTGCCACTTTAAGAAACGGGAAAAAAAGACTAACCAGACCGCCAAATAAAGTCCCGCACACAATCATTTCTTCGTATAAAAAAATATGGTCTGCCGTATGTGTTTTTCCTGCAAAACGCGGAATTAACCCAATTGCTATCAAGGTTGTAAAAACACCGCCTGATACACCAAATCCTGCGCCTATCCCTAGTATCCCCAACAAAATATTTTCCAGTATCTCCATATCTCTAACTCCGTCTCCTGTACGTCATCATTGTCTCTCCCATTCCTCCTATTATCCCTTGGTCTCTACTTCAATATTCATCCTCTGCGCTTCTTCAATCAGTGTCTGATTAACATCCTCTTCGTAACGTTTCATGGATACTTCCAACGGGGTAGGATCCTTACTGATCCTTTTTCCTCCAATATGATTAAAGAACACAATGATACCCACGCATAAACCAACGGAATACGCAAATTCTAAAACGGAATGTCCATTGGAAGGAGTTCCCACTATCATCTCATGAACCTTATTGAATAAATCCTGAATCTGAATATCATTGTGAAATGCCATAATGGTGAAAGAGGTTCCAAAAAAGGAAATCAAAGCAACAAAGACTATTTTTAAGAAAAGTTTTCCTTTGCCTTTTTGCTCCGGTTTGACACGTTCTATCAATACATCCGTTTCTCCGATGTTGATTACCTGAACCTCAGGAAAGTGTTCCGTAATCATTTCAATCATTTTCATGACACTGACAATTTTTCTTGATTCGGAATCTTTCAATTCGCAAATCTTAAGTCCATTACACCCATTGACAATGTTGTCATTTTTGCAATATAAACTTCCTACGTCTTTAAAAAATACATCTCTGCATGTAACCTCTACATCCTGTTCCAATTTGAGATATAGTACTTCTTGTTGCATATATCCTCATACTCTCCCATTTATTATCAAAACAAAAGTTTGGATAAATAATTCATTTCTATTCGTAAGTATCTCTTTTTTATATGGTTTTATACAAGGATAAGAAACACACACTGCAAATTTCCTATTTTCATAAAAAAAAGAGTTCGCAAAGCGAACTCTCGCACTGACTATAGTAGTCAACCTATTTTTGTCCCAATATCTCCTGACGCAATTTTAATAATATTTTCTTTTCCATACGGCTAACCTGTACCTGACTAATTCCACACTCTTTTGCCAGTTCGGTCTGTGTTTTATCTTGAAAAAAACGCATCTCTATTATCTTTCGTTCCATTTCTGACAGACTCGTCATTATTTGTTTTATTAAGATATGATTTAATATTTCTTCCTTTTCATAGTCTTCCCCCATACCATAAGTCTGCCCGATTCCTTTCCTCGTACCACCTGACACGATCTGGTCTACCAAAAACAATTCATTTCCATCCGATTGGTAAACAGACTGATAAATGGATTCCACTTCATTGGCAGATTCCATGGCAAGCAAAATTTCTTCCTGTCCTATTCCGGTTTCCTCCTCTATTTCTAAAAATGTAGGATCCCTTCCATTTAGCTTGGAAAATTTTTCTATATATCTACGAATAATAAGATTGTTCTCTTTTAAGTTCCTGGAAACTTTTACAATCCCGTCATCTCTTAAAAAACGTTTGATTTCCCCGCAAATAAGTGGCACTGCATAGGTTGAGAACTTTACCTGAAATGACAAATCAAATTTGTCAATAGCCTTAATCAATCCAATACTCCCTATCTGAAATAAATCTTCTGCATCTACTCCCCGTCCTACATAACGCTTAACAATATGTTGCACCAATCCCAGATTTTTTTCTACCAGTACATCTCTTAGTTCTGTTCTTCCTGCCTGTAATTGCTCAATCAGTACGGTAGTTTCATCCATAATTATTCCTCTTCACAAATCCAAGGATGGTAACCGATTTCTTTCTGCATCTTTATCAATGTTCCCTCTCCGACTGCGGATTCCACTTCTAATTCATCCATGAACGCTTCCATAAAAGAAAATCCCATTCCTGAACGCTCCTGATCCGGCTTCGTAGTAAATAAAGGTTCCATTGCCTGTTCTACATTAGAAATTCCTACCCCTTTATCTTCCACTTCGATTTTCAAAATGCTTCCTTCCCATTTACAACGCAGAAACACTTTGTTATTATGTACATCTTTGTTTTGATAACGCTCATTATTTTCATATCCGTGAATAATGGCATTGGTTACTGCTTCCGATACTGCTGTTTTTACGTCGGATATTTCTTCCAATGTAGGATTCTTCTCTGTTACAAATGCTGCCACTGCCATTCTTGCGAGACTTTCATTTACAGAAACCGCATCAAAAATCAGTTCCATTTCGTTTTCTGTTTTACACATATTTTCACTGTTCATTTATTTTTCCTCCAAAATCTCTACAATTTTCTGTAATCCGGACATGTGAAGCATCTTGCGAATCTGCATATTAGCATGAATGGCATATACTTTTCCCTGAAAATAGGATATTTTCTTATATCGGCCCAAAATAATACCAATCCCGGAGCTATCCATAAACTCTGTGTCAGAAAAATCAAAAATTAAATTTTTCACTTCACTTCTACATATCATCTCATCTGCCAATTCTGTAATCTTCCCTGCATTGTGATGATCCACTTCTCTGGGCATCTTTATACACAAATAATGGTCAATTACCTGATATTCCTCTACATTCATATACCTAACCTCCTTATAAATTTAAGTTTTCTAAACTATTTCGCTCTTTTTCGCCAAAAAAATTAAGCGTACAAAAGAGTTCTTCTTTTGTACGCTTTTATGCTTCTTCTTATCGGAGTACGGATTCTATTCCGTTCCGGCTGTAATTTCATTGATAAATGACTGGGAACGATTTGCCTTTTCCGTATTAGGGAATAATTCAATTACCTGCTGATAAGTAGCAATGGCATTGGCATTATCACCATATTTACGATAGGCATTACCCAGATTATAAAGAGCCTCTCCATTCGTATTATCATAGGAGAATGCTCTTGCCAGATACTCAATGGCATCTTCATAGGATTCATTCTGATATGCTTCCATACCCGTGTCATAATAACTCTTTCCTACGGATGTACCAACCTGAGTACGTAAGTGATTATATACACTTTCAAATGCTGCGCCGGCTGTCTCAACTGTCGGTTCATCAATCATATCAAGGTATTCTGCTACCGTATTCGTATCGGTAGAGTTTTTCATATATGCATCTGCTGCATTTAACAAATTATCCACCGCTGACAACTTACCGTCTTTACCTGTGTATCCGATTAATTCCGATTCCAGTTTTTCATTTTCTGTCTTAAGCACCTTGATATTTTGCTCCAACTCAGCAATCGTTGCAGTCTTAGCATCCATTTCTTCATTCACTGCTTTCAGTTCTGCATCAATTCCCTGCTTAGCATTTTGTACCTGCGCCGGTAAAATAAGGAAACAAGCAGCCGCAACACCAATCACAATACCGAGAATAATATTCAACAATGTGGTCATTCCCTTGGATTCATGACTATTAAGTGGCTGTATAATCGTTTCATTCCCACGATGGTACTTAACACTATCCGCAGATTTTCTGCGGCCACCGCCTATGCCACTCTCGCTTTCTGCTTCCAATATGGCATTCACTTCTCTAAGATACCGCAGGGTAATCGTATTGTTTACATCCACGCGTCTGCACTTTTCAAGTTCCCGCTTAGCTTCATTCCATTTTTCGGAATTAATATACAGCAAAGCCAACAACTGATGTGCTTGTACAAACTTCGGATTTAAAGAAATAACTTTCTTTAACTGAATGACTGCAAGATCAAGGCTTCCCTGATAACAATAGTTGAGTGCCTGATTGTATTTTTTAATGGTCTGGCTAATGGATTCTAAAGTAGATGGATCATTCTGCATCATATCCAGATAATCATCTGCAATATTTTTACTTGGACGCAGGTTCTTACTGATAACCCACTCACTCATAGCCGCAACGGCTTCGCCCATTTCAAAATAGACAAGACCCAATAAATTTCTTGCTTCTACATGATTTTTATTTAGTTTCAAACACTGGCGAAGACTCTCTATCGCTCCGGATAAATCACGCACGCCGGCTTTTTCTAATGCTTCATTATAATATAGATTGGCAGTACCCATAATACGTTTGTACCGGCCAACATCCGCTCCGCAATTTGTACAGAAATCATGCTCTGTCAAATTGGCTCCACAATTAAAACATATCATACACGTATTTCCCCGTATTTATCAAACATAAACTAACTGGTACTTTTTCTCTTTCTTGTAGTAGTCGGTGCAGCTGCGGCTGCCATAGCAGCGGCCTCTTCCCTCTCCTCTTTTACAAGACTCACAAGCAAATCCGCCATATCTGTCAAATCCTGATTGTAGATGGCATCTTCTGCTTCTTCTATTTCCAGTGACGGGTGAAACTTCTTCAATTCCTCTTCAAAATTAATCATTTAGTACTTTCTCACTTTCCTATACCTGACGGCTCTGTGCCTCGACACAAAACCTATGTGTAAAACATCCTTACTACCATTATTTTACACAATTCTTTTTCAACCATTCCCTTAGTTGTCCGATTAAATATAACGAACCGGCAACATACAAATAGTCATCTACTCCTCTATCGTCAAGCATTTCTCTAAGAGCTTCTTCCGGTGTTGCAAAGAAAGATACCTCTGCTTCACCTGCAAACAATACTTCCAGATCCTCCCTTGTAATACTTCTGTCACTCTGCATCGGGGCCGTATAGATTCTGTCAAATAATTGACAGTCCATAATCATAGCCGCCATCTTCTCATACTGTTTATCCTGTACAACGGAAAATAATAAACTTCTCTCTCCTTTACAGGCATCCCATCCAACAGAAGTAAGAAATGCCTCTATTCCATCCTCATTATGCGCCCCGTCAAAAAAGACCTTAGGAAGAACCTCTTCCATCCTGCCCGCCCACTGCATGGCAGCAATCCCTTTTTGTATCGGTTGCAACATATTCTTACCCAATACCTGTTCTGCAGCAGCAATGGCAAGTGCTGCATTTTCTGTCTGGTAAACGGCTTTCGAACTCACGGAAAACCTAACATAACCATAATAACGAGTATTATAGGAAAAATCAATACGTTTGTCGTCAAAGAAATGTAAGTCAACCAATTCCTTCGACACGGAAATACAAGGATTCGACAAACTTTCTGCTTTCGCTTCAATCACTCTGTCTACTTCCTCTTTTCCTTTCCAATATACTACCGGTGTTCCCTCTTTGATAATACCGGCTTTCTCAGCCGCAATTTGCTCTAAGGTATTTCCAAGATACTCCATATGGTCATAGCCAACCTTGGTAATTACACAAAGAACCGGATGTCGGATGCTATTGGTCGCATCCAGTCTTCCGCCAAGACCGGTCTCCAATAAAAGATATTCTGTATCTCCCTTGGAAAAGCAAATCATACCAATAAAGAATAACAACTCAAAAAATGTAGGATGATATTCCTTTTTATGGGGATATTTCTCCCAATATCCAAACAGCCCGTTCCGTACCTGTAAAAAAGCTTCCAAAAAAGCTTCCCTGGTAACCATTTCTCCATTGATACGAATCCGTTCCCGGATATCGCACAAATGGGGGGAGGTAAACATTCCTACCTGTTTACCTGCCTGCATAAAAACAGACTGCAAAAAAGCACTCACACTCCCCTTACCATTGGTTCCTGCAATGTGAATGATTTTTTTATCTTCTGCCGGTCTTCCTAAAAAATCAAAGAACTCTCCGGTAGCTTCCGGCTCATTTTTTTTGGTAAAGCGCGGTACCGAAAGACAATACGATACCGCACTTTCATATGTGTTTACTTCTGATAAATTCATTGTTTTGCTCCAAAGCGGCCTGCCCGGATGACAAAACCGTCTTACTGCTTCTTAACCTGTTTCAAACAGTACCTGCACTATTTTTTAAGCTGTGCTAAACGAGCCTGTACTTCTTCTAACATCTGACGATATTTTTCTAATTTTGCACGTTCTTCATCAATCTTAGCCTGTGGTGCTTTGGAAATGAATCTTTCGTTAGAAAGCATTCCGTCCGCACGCTTGATTTCGCCCTGTAAACGGCCTTCTTCTTTTTCAAGACGGGCAATTTCTGCTGACAAATCTACCAAATCAGAGAATGGCATGTAAACGGTTGCATTTGGAATCACTACGGATACCGCATCATCAGCAATACCGTCCTTATCTGCCTGAATCATAACTTCTGATGCATATGCCAAAGATGCAAAGAACAACTTACCTTCTTCGAAAGTCTTACGGATATCATCCTTATCGCTTACTACATAAACCAATGCTTTTCTGCTTGGTGCTACGTTCATGTTTGCACGGGCATTACGGATACCGCGAACTGCTTCTTTGATAGTTTCGATATCACTTTCTTCTTTTGCAAATGCTCTGTCTTCTGTGTATTCCGGCCACTTAGAAATCATAATAGATTCTTCTTCAGACTGAAGTGTACAGAAGATTTCTTCTGTTACGAATGGCATATATGGATGTAATAACTTAAGTGCATCGATAAGTACTGTCTTTAATGTGTAAAGAGCAGCATTCTGGCTCTTAGCATCATCACTGTTATACAGACGAGGCTTAACCATTTCGATGTACCAGTCACAGAATTCATCCCAGATAAAGTCATATACCTTCTGAACGGCAATACCAAGTTCGAAGTTATCCATATTATCTGTAACTTCTTTTAGTAAGTTATTTAACTTAGATAAAATCCATTTATCAACAGGCTCAAGGTCTGCTGCCGCACAAGGAGTGATGGTCTTACCTTCCATATTCATCATAATGAAACGGGAAGCATTCCATACCTTGTTAGCAAAGTTACGGCTGTTTTCTACTCTTTCATTATAGAAACGCATGTCGTTACCAGGTGCATTACCTGTAATAAGTGTTAAACGTAATGCATCCGCACCATACTGCTCAATAATTTCAAGTGGGTCGATACCATTACCTAAAGACTTAGACATCTTACGTCCCTGGGAGTCACGAACCAAGCTGTGGAATAATACATATTTAAATGGTTTTTCTTTCATCTGTTCAAATCCGGAGAAAATCATACGGATTACCCAGAAGAAGATGATATCGTATCCTGTTACAAGCACATCTGTTGGATAGAAGTACTTTAAGTCCTCTGTCATTTCCGGCCAGCCAAGTGTAGAGAATGGCCATAATGCAGATGAGAACCATGTATCCAGAGTATCCGGATCCTGTTCTAAATGAGTACATCCACACTTCGGACATTTTTCAGGTGCTTCTTTTGCAACTACAATTTCACCACATTCCTGGCAATAGTAAGCAGGAATTCTATGTCCCCACCACAACTGACGGCTGATACACCAGTCACGGATATTGTCCGTCCAGTTGAAGTATGTCTTTTCCATACGTTCCGGAATCAACTTGATATCGCCTGATTTAACCGCTTCTACAGCCGGTTTAATCAGTTCATCCATTTTAACAAACCACTGTTTTTTGATTAATGGTTCGATGGTTGTCTTACATCTGTCGTGTGTACCAACATTGTGTGTATAGTCTTCAATTTTTACCAAAAGACCCATTTCATCTAATTCTTTTACGATGGCTGCGCGAGCTTCGTAACGGTCCATACCTTCAAATTTGCCACCATTTTTGTTAATGGTCGCATCATCGTTCATTACGTTGATTTCAGGAAGGTTATGTCTCTTACCAACTTCAAAGTCGTTAGGGTCATGAGCAGGTGTAATCTTAACAACACCGGTACCAAATTCCATATCTACATAATCGTCTGCAACGATTGGAATCTCTCTGTTCATAATTGGAAGCATAACGGTCTTACCAATTAAATCTGCGTAACGCTCATCCTTTGGATTAACCGCAACTGCTGTATCACCAAGCATGGTTTCCGGACGTGTTGTTGCAAAAATAAGGAAACGGTCCGTGCCAACGATTGGATATTTAATATGCCAGAAATGACCAGCCTGTTCCTGATATTCTACTTCTGCATCGGAAATGGATGTGTTACATACCGGACACCAGTTAATGATACGGCTTCCTTTGTAAATCCATCCTTTTTCATGCATCTTACAGAATACTTCTGTAACTGCTTTGTTACAGCCTTCATCCATTGTGAAACGTTCTCTGTCCCAATCACAGGAAGAACCTAATTTCTTTAACTGGCTGATGATACGTCCGCCGTATTCTCTCTTCCAATCCCATGCTCTTTCTAAGAAACCATCTCTTCCAAGGTCTTCCTTAGTAACGCCTTCTTCTTTCATCTTTTCAATAATCTTAACTTCTGTTGCAATGGAAGCGTGGTCCGTACCGGGCTGCCATAATGCATTGTAACCCTGCATTCTCTTATAACGGATGAGGATATCCTGCATGGTATTATCAAGGGCATGTCCCATATGGAGCTGTCCTGTAATATTTGGAGGTGGAATTACAATTGTAAACGGAGTCTTGCTGTGGTCTACTTCTGCATGGAAGTACTTCTTATCCAACCAATTCTGATAAATCTTGTCT
>JAZSEL010000039.1:0-3318 GCA_045531685.1 Lachnospiraceae bacterium
GTCATGCGGGGCTAAACTTCCGGAGCAGACAGCAGCGGACAGTGCAATTTGTCCGAACTGCGGTATGCAGAATGATGTCGGCACCAAATTCTGCGGAGGCTGCGGTACAAAATTACCACAGCTTGGTCCGGTTGAAAAAGAATGCTGCGCAAATTGCGGAGCGGAATTGCCGGAGGATGTGAAGTTCTGCGTGGAATGCGGAACACCGCGTGAATAATGTGATAGGAGGTATACTATGGCAAATTGTACTTCTTGCGGAGCAGAATTAAAAGAAGGATTGAAATTCTGTACTTCCTGCGGAGCGGCGGTATCTGAAATATCTCTGATTATGGAGAACGTAGAGCAGGTGGTTGCAGAGCCTGTGGCAGAACCGGTACATGCAACGCCGGTACAACCGACACCTGTAGTACAGCCGGCGCCTGTAGTACAACCTGTAATACAGCAGGACCCGATGGCAGGTACTAAGTACGAATTGATTTCCACATGGGGATATATCGGGATTTCATTATTGATGTGCATTCCGGTTGTCGGACAGATTCTGATGATTGTCTGGGCATGCGGCGGTTGCCGCAAACTGCAGAAGCGTAATTATGCAAGAGCAATGCTGATTATGTTTGCCATCAGCCTTGTGTTAAGTCTGATTTTTGGTTTTGTTGCAAAAAAAGTTGTCAATAAGGCGGTTGAGAGCATCGGTATGGAAGTGGACGGCAAAGATAGTGAAAATGAGAAAACCGGTATTATAGGTAAATTACTGAAGGGTTCGGATAAAGAGTCCCAAAAAGAAGCAGAAGAAGAGGATAGTAATCTTCTCACACAATTGATTGCGAGTGAACTTGGAAATGATTTGACAGATGGCTCTGCTATAAAAGAAGATGCAGGTTCGTCATCTGATATGGCATCCGAAATGGAAGAACTCGGAGAACTGCTTAACAGCGTGGAAGCGTTGAGTGGCGGAGAGTTTGAAGCAGATGATATTATGGGTGAGATTGAGGCGGCGCAAAAGGAAGCTGAGAAGTATTCCGACGGTTGGCCATCTTCGCTTCCGGATTATCCGGACGGACAGATGACATCTGTTGCGGATTACCGTACCGAAATCAGCGGAACGTCGCAAGAGAGTTTTGATGCATATATCGATACGCTCAAAAGGAACGGTTTTACATACGATGATTTTTATGATTTCGGTATGAGTGAAGAAGATATGCTCAGCTTTGGCGGTTGGTGGGGAACCGATGGTGACTTATATGTAAGTCTTTCCTATTATGACGGAGTGGTGACTGTTGATCATTTAACAGAACTGCCGGATTACAGCAATCTTTTTGGAGAATAAGCAATATAAAAAGAACGGTTATGGAAGTCCAGGCCGTTCTTTTTATATAAGTACTCACAAACGAATCTTTACAAAACACCAACAAAACTATATAATGTAGTAATAGGAACTACATAAGGAGTTAGAGTTTAATTATGAATGATTTTGTTTTAAGTTGTTGCTCCACGGCAGATTTGTCAAAGGAACATTTTGAAAAAAGGGATATCAAATATATCTATTCCCACTATGAGTTGGATGGAGTACAGTATCCGGATGATTTGGGACAGACAATGCCGTTTGATAAATTTTATCAGGCGATGGCGGATGGTGCAGATACCAAGACTTCGCAGATTAATGCGGATGAATTTGAAGGATTTTTTGAACCATTTTTGAAAGAGGGGAAAGATATTTTACATTTATGTCTTTCTTCCGGTATTACAGGTGTATACAATTCTGCCAATATTGCCAAGAATATTTTGGAAGAGAAATATCCTGAGAGAACCATCTATATCGTGGATTCGCTTGCAGCATCTTCCGGTTATGGTTTACTCATGGATAAGCTTGCCGATCTTCGTGACGGCGGAATGGGAATTGATGAACTCTGTAAATGGGCAGAAGATAATAAATTGAAAATGCACCATTGGTTCTTTACCAGTGATTTGACTTTCTTTGTTAAGGGCGGAAGAGTGAGCAAAACTTCCGGTTTTGTTGGTAATATGCTTAATATTTGTCCGCTGTTGAATGTCAGCAACGAAGGTAAATTAATTCCCCGTTACAAGATTCGTACAAAGCGCAAGGTAATTGAAGCGACAGTTAAGCGCATGGAAGAACTTGCAGAGAACCGGTTGGATTATAACGGTAAAGTGTATATTTCCAATTCAGCCTGCTATGAAGATGCAAAAGCAGTAGCGGATTTAATCGAGAGCAAATTCCCAAATCTTGCAGAGAAAGTCTTGATTAACAGTATCGGAACCACTATCGGCAGTCACACAGGTCCCGGAACCGTAGCTTTATTTTTCTGGGGCGATGAACGAATTGATTAAAATAGTCATAAAATGAGAATAAGCGGCATAAAGTTAATGAGAGGACTTTATGCCGCTTTTTTGTATGCAGAAAAAGAAAAACAGATTTGAAATAATATATAAGGGGATGCTTATCGGTTCGACCATGCTAATTCCGGGCGTGAGCGGAGGCTCCATGGCGATTATACTTGGGATTTATGACAGACTGGTGGGAGCGGTCAGTTCTTTTACCAAAAATGTAAAAGAAAACATTGTGTTTTTACTGACGTTTGCAGTAAGTGCCGGAATAGGTATGTTTTTGTTGGCAAAGCCAATACTGGTATTATGGGAAATGTATCCGAAAGCCATGGGATTCTTTTTTATGGGTGCTGTGGCGGGTGGTATACCTGCAATCTATAAAGAGGCCGGGATTGATAATATAAAATGGAGGTATGCGGCATATGTTCTAATCGGCTTTGGGATTGCAGCGGTAATGGTGCTTCCGGGAATGAATGAAATGACGACAGCTACAGGTGGACAACACTCTGCGCTGTATCTTTTTGTTGCCGGAATAATAGCCGCAGCAGCATTGGTTTTGCCCGGCATCAGCGTATCCTTTCTATTGCTGTTTATGGGATTGTATAACGAATTGATGCAGGCTGTCAGCGAGATGAATTTGTCATTTCTTATACCTATGGGAATTGGAATTTTGCTGGGAGTAATCCTTGTAACAAGAGCGTTGGAAACAGCGATGAAGAAATATCCCAAGATAACCTATCTTACGATATTGGGATTTGTAATCGGCTCCCTTATTGAAGTGTTTCCGGGAATGCCGATAGGGTATGAATGGATATGGTGTGCGTCGGTAGCAGCATCCGGCTTCTATTGTATCGTGACATTATCCGGGGCTGAAGCCAAATAAAAAAGGGACCATAAGGTCCCTTTTTGTTATGGTGGATTATAATCCTAACACTTCCTGAACGATTTCAACCGCATCTTCGATGCAGCCCG
>JAZSEL010000069.1:0-6604 GCA_045531685.1 Lachnospiraceae bacterium
TTCCTAAGACCGCTTGGCCTCCGACTTCCATATAAGCAAGCACATCTTCAACCGTATTGCCGTATTTATTTTTCAGATGGTTGTACACATTTAAGCGCTCTTCCGTCTCCATGTACTCTTCCTGGGAAAATTCCAAAGAATCCAGATATCCGGATACATTACGGCTTAAATCCGACAGCATATCTTCTATCTGCACAAGCTGCTGTTCCATATCCTCTATCTCTGTATCATAAGAAGACACGGATTTTAGTTCACGCAAAGCAAAAGAAATCCCGTTACCGGCACCGCTTTCATTCTCCGTACCCATAGCCTGAGAAGCCCTTGCCATGGACTCCGCAATTCTACGGCTGTTATTCATCTTACGATAACGTTCTTCTAACTCTTCATCTTCCCCTACTACCAATCTGGCATTTGTAATTTCTTCTACTTCAAACTCTGCCAGAGCCAAATCTTTTTCCTGCTGCTTTTCATTTTCGCAGGCTTTCATCCATTCCTTTTTATAGGTAGTATATGTACGATACGCTTCTTTTACTTTTTCTTTTATAGGGAAAATCTTATCTCCCCCAAACTCATCCAAAATCTGGGAATGTTTTTTTACATTTAACAAGGTTTGTGTATCGTGCTGACCATGAATAGCAATCAATAAGGACGCTAATTCCTTTAACTGCTTGGCAGCTACGGTCTCGCCATTTACCTTACATACACTTCTTCCTTGCATGATTTTTCTTTGGATAAAAATACTGCCATCTTCTTCTATCGGCAATTCCAATTCTTCCATTTTAGAAAGAACTTCTTTTCTTTTGGATGCAAATACCAGTTCCACAAGAGCATACTGTGCTCCTGTACGGATACAGTCTTTATCCCCTTTGTTGCCAAGAACACTACTCATGGCTGCTCCCAGGGCAAGACGAATAGAGCCGATAATCACAGATTTACCGGCACCCGTTTCTCCTGTGAGAATGTTGAGTCCATTCTCCCAGAACACTTCATTTTCTTCAATTAAAGCCAGGTCTTTTACATGTAAACTTACAAGCATATTTTCTCCCTAGTCTGTTACAGACACTGCTTCTCTCCCATATCCTATATCCGTTACAGAATCTCCCGTATTTTTTCCATAACGATTTTCGTTTCTTCTGTTGTACGTACTGCTACCATAATGGTATCATCTCCTGCAATACTTCCCACGATTTCTTTTAATTTCATGGCATCCACTGCGGCTGCCACTGCCATAGCCATACCGGAAACCGTCTTAATCACAAGAATATTCTGTGCATTGTCCATAGAGATAAATCCATTTTTCAATACACGGATGTATTTGTCAGCCAGATGAGCATCATCATGGCTTAAAACCGCATATTTCTGCTTACCGTTACCGCTTGGAATCTTACCAAGCTTAAGCTCTCTGATATCTCTGGAAACCGTTGCCTGCGTTACCACAAATCCTTCTGCACTGAGGCGGTCTGCCAGCTCTTCCTGTGTTTCAATGTTTTCTTCCTGAATCAGTTCTAAAATTCTTCCCTGTCTGTTTTTCTTCACTGTTAATCCCTCTGTGCTTATTCACTCATCTTTCTATGTAACGCTTCCAAGAAACTTCTTTCGTCTAATTTTACAATGGTCGTCTTTTGCTTAGAACGGCAGATGCGTAAGGTATCTCCCGTTACCATAGTTACCTTTTCACTTCCGTCAGAGCTTGCTTCCAAGCTTAGTACGCTTCCGTCCTTGCCCCTGTCTATGACAATTTCTACCATATCGTCACTGCGCAGAATAATACTTCTGGAGTTGAGGGTATGGGCACAAATCGGTGTAAGCATTAAAAGCTCTGCTCCCGGTTCTGCAATTGGTCCCCCTGCTGACATATTGTAGCCGGTGGAACCGGTCGGAGTGGCTACAATCACACCGTCCGCACTCATATTACAAAGAAATTTTTTGTTTACAAAGATAGAAAACCGTACAATCTGCAAAGAGCCACATCTGGTAAGAGTAATGTCGTTGAGCGCGGAAGAAATGGTACTCTCCTTCCCGTCATGAACAATGGTTCCATCTAACATCATACGTTCTTCGGTCAGATAATTACCCTTCATAAGTCTTGCAATGGCTTCGTCCATACGGTTTATCTCTACTTCAGCCAAAAAGCCCAGATTACCAAGATTAATACCAAGAACCGGTACATTCATATTTGCCACTTCCCTGGCTACGGAAAGTAAGGTTCCATCACCGCCAAGTACCAACACACAGTCGGCATTGGCCTTTTGTTTTTCGATTCCGTTTTCATTGCACAAAAAAACATGACTACTTCCGCCATACTTTTCGATAATGGCCTGCAATTGCTTAGTAATCGTCAAATCCTTGTCTTTGATTTCATTCGTTACGATATGAAAATGTTTCACAACTATGATTCCTCTTCCAGCTTCTCATGAGCCTGTTCTACCAATGAGTGAAGCATATTTTCCTGCTCCAAGGTTAATGCGTCCTTATCTTCCAAGCGTTCTTTTAATTGCAGTTCGCCTTCTTTTTCGGTGAGTTCTGCAACCAATTCGCTCTTAGTCAAATCCTTACGGATATAAATCAAATATTCAATATTTCCTTCCGGTCCTTTAATCGGAGAAAAGGAAAGATCAAGTACGGAAAATCCTGCGATTTGGGCAAATACCAAAATCTTGCGTATAACCTCTTCATGCACCTTTTTATCCCTGACAACGCCCTTCTTACCAACCTTGTCTCTTCCCGCCTCAAACTGCGGTTTAATCAAACAGACCATCTCCCCTTTATCGGATAAGAGTCTTCTTGCCGGCAATAAAATCTTAGTAAGGGAAATAAAGGACACATCCACGGACGCAAAATCCAGTACATCGTCAATATCCTGTGGCTGCATATAACGGAAATTAGTCTTCTCCATACACACCACGCGCTCATCATTGCGAAGCTTCCAGTCAAGCTGTCCATGTCCTACATCAACAGAGTATACTTTCTTTGCTCCGTTCTGCAACATACAATCTGTAAATCCACCGGTGGACGCTCCGATATCCATGCAAGTCTTACCTTCTACAGATAATGGAAAATTCTGCAAGGCTTTCTCTAATTTTAATCCTCCGCGGCTTACGTATTTTAATGTGGCACCTTTTACTTCGATTGTTATTCTTTCAGGGTCAAAAGTGGACCCTGCTTTATCTTCTCTCTGTCCGTTTACAAATACTTTACCGGACATAATAATGACTTTTGCTTTCTCCCTGGAAGGTGCAAAGCCACCGTTTACCAGTAATACATCAAGACGTTCTTTCATTAGTCTTTATTTATCCATTCTTTTTACTATTTTTTCTACGATACTGTCTGCATCAATTCCGATTTCTTTACGGAGAAGCTCCACATTACCATGTTCCACATATTCATCCGGAACACAAATATTTAGTACGCCCATGGAATATTTGCGTTCGTCCACATAACCGCGTACCTTTTCTCCAAAACCACCGCTTTCCACGTTTTCTTCCATGGTAACAATCAATTCATGCTTCTCAGACAGATACTCTACCATATCCGTGTCAATCGGCTTTACAAAACGTCCGTTTACAAGGGTAACATTAAAGCCTTTTTCTTTTAATTTATCTCTTACTTCCACTGCCGTCTTAACCATACTTCCTACAGCCATAAGAGCAATGTCTTTTTCTTCATAAAGCATCTCACTCTTGCCGTAGCTTACCGGCGCACGGAATTCTTCCAATCCGTCATACGCTTCTCCTCTCGGATAACGTACGGCAATCGGTGCTCCGAACTTAACGGCGAATTTCATCATATCGGAAAGCTCCCATTTATTCTTAGGCGCCATAATATGCATATTCGGTATGGATGACAAATAGGAAAGGTCAAAAATACCCTGATGAGTCTCTCCATCGCTACCTACGATACCGGCTCTGTCAATGGCAAATACCACCGGAAGATTCTGGATACATACATCATGAAGTACCTGGTCGTATGCTCTTTGTAAAAAGGAAGAGTATACTGCCACAACCGGTACCATACCTCCTGCTGCCAGACCGGCTGCGAAGGTTACGGCATGCTGCTCTGCAATTCCCACATCAAAGAAACGGTCCGGATACACATTACTAAATCGCTTAAGTCCGGTTCCGTCCGGCATAGCCGCTGTAATAGCAACCACCTTATCGTTACGCTGTCCTAACTTTACCATAACGGTAGAAAAGACATCTGTATAATTGGCTTTTACTTTTTTATTCTTCGGTAATCCTGTCTCAATATCAAATGGTTCCGCACCATGGAATCTGGCCGGATGACGCTCCGCCGGTTCATAGCCCTTACCCTTATCCGTAATCACATGGACAAGAACCGCCTTCTTACATTTCTTAGCTTCACTCATTACCTTAACCATGGCAGGAATATCATGACCGTCCACAGGTCCAAGATAAGTAAGTCCCATATCCTCGAAGAACATACCCGGAATTACCAGATGTTTAAATCCGCTCTTTACTCTTCTGACAAACTCAATTACGGCATCCCCGTTTTTCTTATTCAAAAGGGAATAATATATGCCATCACGGAGATTCAAATACTTGTCCGCTGTACGGATATTATTCAGATATTTACTAACACCACCCACATTTTCTGAGATGGACATATTGTTATCATTCAGGACGATAATATAGTTGGTATCCAGACGGGAAGCATTGTTCATAGCTTCGTATGCCATACCGCCCGTGAGGGAACCGTCTCCGATAACGGCTACTACCGTATTCTTCTCTCCCTTTAAGTCTCTTGCCTTTACTAAACCTAAGCCTGCGGAAATAGAGGTAGAGCTGTGACCGGTATCAAAAGCATCACAGTCGCTTTCCTTTCTCTTTGGAAATCCGCTTAATCCCCCATGCTTGCGCAGGGTCTCAAACCCGTCTTTTCTTCCTGTTAAAAGCTTATGGGTATAGGACTGATGTCCCACATCCCAGATAATCTTATCCTCAGGAAGGTTCAATGATAAATGGAGCGCCATAGTCAGTTCCACGGCTCCAAGATTAGAGCCTAAGTGACCGCCGGTTACACTGATTTTTTCAATCAAAAACTGACGGATTTCTTCTGCCAAAGCATTCCAATCTTCCTTTTTTATCTTCTTAATATCATTCTCTTTGCAAATCTGTTCCAGAAGCATCTTCATGCATCCTCTTTTCTCAATTATTTCGGTGTATCAAATCTAAAATCAGCTCTTCTAAGAAAGTATGCTCAAAATCCATATTCTTTAGTAAATCCACTGCTTCTTTGGATAAACGCTCCACTTCTTCCTTTGCCTTATCCAATCCCATAAGAGATACGCAGGTAACTTTATCATTTTTTTCATCACTGCCAATTGGTTTGCCCAATTCTTCAAAGGTACCTGTTACATCCAGAATATCATCTTGAATCTGGAATGCAATACCTACATTATACCCTATTTTCTCAATATTTTTAACCTGTGTTTCACTGGCACCTGCTAAAAGTGCTCCTATCATCATGCTGCTTTGAATCAAAGCCGCTGTTTTATTCTCATGAATATACATAAGAAGGTCCTGTGTTACCATTTCGGAAGGATAGTCTTCTGCCTGGATATCTGCTGTCTGGCCACCAATCATACCATAGATTCCGGCTTTTTTTGCCAATATCGTGAGAGCCTTAGCCACTCCGTCCATGGAATCTGTCATCTCAAAAGCCTTACATGCTGTCTCAAAGGCATAATTAAGCAAAGCATCTCCGGCTAACACTGCCATACCTTCACCATATACCGCATGGGTAGTCTTACGTCCTCTTCTGTATTCATCGTTATCCATACAAGGAAGGTCATCATGCACCAGAGAATAGGTATGTATCATTTCCTGGGCTGCCATAAAAGGTTGAATCACCTTTTCTTTTCCCCCAAACATAAGGTAGGTCTCTTCCATCAGCATTGGACGGAGTCTCTTACCACCGGCGAGTACGCTGTAATTCATGGCCTCCATGACCTTGGCGGCATATCCCTCTTCTTTTGGAAGATATTCCTGTAATACCGTTTCTATATGGGCTATTTTTTCATCTCTTATCTGTTTAAACATAATGTCATCCTTCCGCTACCATTTTGTATCCTGCTTATTCCAATTCCTGCAAGGTTCCTTCTGCATTCAGCGCAAGAACCTTCTTTTCCACTCTGTCTATCTTTTCATTGCATTCCTTAATCAGTTTCATTCCCTGCTCATATACAAGAAAAGAATCCTCTAAGGAAATATCCTCGGACTCTAACTGTCGGATTTGCTCATCCAATGTCTGTAACATCTCCTGCAAAGTACGTTCCTGCTTCTTTTCTTCCATTTTTATTCCTCCCTTACAGAATCTGCTTTAACAATCTCATTAACCGTGGCACCTATCTTACCGTTCTTCACATGGATCCACAGGGTATCTCCCGGATTTACCACATGTACATTATTTACGGTTTTGCCGGTTTCATCTGCCACATAGGAAAATCCCTGACTTAACTTATCCAGAGGCGATACGCCCTTTAACCGTTCAATATAAACTGCTAATTTCCTATGGTATTCCTGCAGCTTTTGTTCCATTTCATACTGCAGCTGCTCCTGGGCACGGATGGTATGAAAACGCATGG
>JAZSEL010000104.1:0-31510 GCA_045531685.1 Lachnospiraceae bacterium
TCGCCCTTTCACGGCGGTAACACGGGTTCGATTCCCGTTGGAGTCATTTGTTGTGCCGATGTGGCTCAATTGGCAGAGCAGCTGATTTGTAATCAGCAGGTTATCGGTTCGAGTCCGATCATCGGCTTATAAAAACCCGCAGGGTATGCGGACCTTTAGCTCAGTTGGTTAGAGCAACCGGCTCATAACCGGTCGGTCCTGGGTTCGAGTCCCCGAAGGTCCATTTATGAATAGTTTGGCCCAGTGGCTCAGTTGGTTAGAGCGCCGCCCTGTCACGGCGGAGGTCGAGGGTTCGAGTCCCTTCTGGGTCGTTTATATCAATACATAATAGTTTGATATAATTTAGTGAGTAATTAAATATCCCATGGGATCTTAGCTCAGCTGGGAGAGCATCTGCCTTACAAGCAGAGGGTCACAGGTTCGAGCCCTGTAGGTCCCATACCAAGTCCTCTTGGGAATTGCAGGTGTGGCGGAATAGGCAGACGCAAGGGACTTAAAATCCCTCGGGAGCAATCCCGTGCCGGTTCGACTCCGGCCACCTGCATGAAGGAATAAGAGAAGTGTTATTTACATTTCTCTTATTTTTTTTGTTATAGCGACGAATCAAACGGTCATCAAATGGCAGAATCGCATAATTTGTAATTTTTTCTTAAAATTAGCGATTGGGTATTTGATTCTTTATAAATATGTATTACAGTATTAGTATATTGGTTGACAGAATAGAGGAAGAAGCATGGTTTTCAGTAGTTTGACTTTTTTAGGATATTTTTTCCCTGCTTTCTTTTTAGTATATTTTTTATCACCAAATTCATGGAAGAATTTGGTGATTTTTGTTGGTAGTCTTATATTTTATTCTTATGGTGTAATAGAGAATCCGGCATATGTATTGTTGATTCTAATGTCGGTTATTGTGAACTTCCTGATTGCACAAAAGTTAGATAAGAGAAACAGACAACGGATAAGAAAAAGATGGATATATATTGGTTCCATATACAACTTCGGGATGTTATTTGTTTTCAAATATCTTGATTTTATGATTGAGAATATCAACGGTGTATTTTGCTGGACAGAAACAGGTTTATCATTACCGTATGCAGGCTTGGTGTTGCCCATCGGTATCAGCTTTTATACATTTCAGATTAGTTCCTATTTGTTTGATGTGTATCGTAGGAAGATTCCCGTAGAACGTTCCATATTAAGATTGGGGGCATATTTATGTATGTTTCCTCAGTTGATTGCAGGACCGATTATTACCTATTCCCGGATACGTACTGAGTTGTCAGAGAGAAAGCATAGCTTTTCTGATTGGGAGAATGGTATCCGTGAGTTTACCATTGGATTAGCACTAAAGGTGTTGGTTGCTAACCGTTTGGGAGGCTTATGGAATCAGGTAAATGCCATTGGATACGAGAGTATTTCCACATCTTTAGCCTGGCTTGGTATTTTTGCCTTTTCCTTTCAGATTTATTTTGATTTTTATGGATATTCCCTTATGGCAAAGGGCTTAGGAGAGATTATGGGATTTCATTTCCCTGATAATTTTAATCATCCGTATTTATCAAAATCCATGACAGAATTTTTTAGACGCTGGCACATTACCCTGGGCAGTTGGTTTAGGGAGTATGTGTATATTCCATTAGGAGGCAATCGCAAGCACCATTATCGTAATTTGTGTATTGTATGGTTGCTGACAGGATTATGGCATGGTGCATCCTGGAATTATTTATTATGGAGTAGTGCCTGCTTTCTTTTGATTTGTATGGAAAAGGCAGGACTTGGTAAAGTGTTGAATCGTATTCCTCTATTGGGACATATATACATGTTATTTATGATTCCACTTACATGGCTTTTATTTGCAATAAACGATATTAGGGGAATCGGTGTATATTTCTGCCGGTTATTTCCGATGTTGGACGATTCATATAGTGTGGTATTCCATGGTGACTTTTTGAAATATTTACGCTTATACGCGTTACCGTTTGCCGGGGCAGTTATTTTAAGCACCGGATTACCAAGAAAACGATATGATGGGAAAAAGAAATCCTGGATATCGGCACTCATGCTGGTCATTTTATTTTGGATTTGCATATATAGTATGTACATAGGATTGGATGATCCGTTTTTATATTATCAGTTTTAAAGGATGAATGAGAATGCAAAAGAATCAAGTGCGTGATTATTCTTATTCGATACTATTAGGAATCAGTTTTTTACTTGTTGGAGTTATCTGGGTAATCGGAGAGTTAAAGACACAGGGGACTCAGGTGGTAAGCAGAACCTTCACGGAGAGTACGGGAGGGGTCAGTCAGGAAATCAAACAGGAGATTCAGGGGTTAGCAGATATTTTTTTCTTAGGACAGGTTGTTGAAACAGAGGAAGAGGAGCCGGAAGGGACGGTTATTGCGATTCCTGATAATCTTGGAATAGAAGAAATTTCCACAGTGGAAAGTGAAAGCGTGGTAACAGAGGTAGCATCGGAGGAGAGCACTATAATAGAGGAGGAAAACACTCCGGTATTTTATACAGCCGATAGTACTTATTTTGATGACGCATTATTTATTGGAGACTCCAGAACAGTTGGATTATATGAGTATGGAGGATTGGGGAATGCGGAAGTATTTGCAGACACAGGAATGAGTATCTACAAACTATTTGATAAAGAGTTTGTGTTGCAAAGCGGAGAAGAGGTTACGTTAGAAGCGGCATTAGGGAAAGAACAATTTGGTAAAATATATATAATGCTTGGAATTAATGAGTTAGGGTATGATTTTGAACAGACTTTGCAGCGATTTAGTGATACAATAGAGACGATACGGATGTATCAGCCGGATGCATATATTTTTATACAGGCTAATTTACATATTACCAAGGAAAAAGCGGAGGAATCCGAATATTTTACCAATGAAAATATCGACAGATATAATGAGGCAATCAGTGAGCTTGCCGATAATGAGAAGATATTTTATCTGGATGTAAATCCGTTGTACGATGATGAGGAAGGTTGCTTATCCAAGGAATTTACGGCAGACCATGCTCATATTATGGGAAAATATTACGCCGGTTGGGTAGATTTTATTTTACAGAATGCAGTGAGGGAAGAATAATGTTATCAATGTACATGGTATTGCTGGTATTAGTACTTGCATGGGGATGCAAGATGGCAAAAAAAGGTGAATTTCATGAGGATTTCTTAAGTTATCCGATTGTAAAGGGTGTGCAGGGCTTTGCGGCTTTGGCGGTTATTTTACATCATGTAACTCAGGAAGTAACACAATATGGCAGATATGATAAGGGTGCAATTAATGTATTCGTGGATGCGGGAGTCCTGTTTACCGGACTGTTTTTCTTCTGTTCCGGATATGGACTGATTGTGAGCATGAAGGGAAAAGAAGATTATTTACAGGGATTTTTGAAAAAACGTCTTCCGGCGGTATTAGTGCCTTTCTATGTATGCAATTTCTTATTTATCCTTGTGAGTTTCCTGGTGGAATTTTTCATGGGAAATCAAGTGCCGCCACTGGAATTACTTTTATATCTTAGCGGTATCGTTATGTGGAACGACCAGATGTGGTTTATTGTAGAATTGGCGGTTTTATATATTTTATTCTATTTTTCTTTTAGAAAGCGGAAATCGGATGCCGCAGGATTAATTAAGATGGCGCTGTCTATTTTGCTTATGAATGTGGTCAGCCTTTTACTTGGGCATGACGGTTTGCCGGGAACAAAGGGATTATGGTTCTTTGGAGAATGGTGGTATAACACAACATGGTTGTTCTTTATCGGTATGGCAGTTGCCCTTAATTACGAAAAGGTAACCGGATTTGTGAAAAAGCATTACGTATGGCTTCTTCCGGTTGGAATTGTAGCATTTATCGGATTGCACAGGGCAACAACATGGATGCTTTCCCATCTGGGATATTGGATGGAGTATCCGGGACACAGAGGATATTGGGAGAAATTAGCAACATTTCTGGTGCAGTGTCCGATGGTAATTGTATTTGATCTGACATTTATTTTATTAAGTATGAAAGTGCAATTCAAAAATAAAGTATTGTCATTTTTGGGTGTAATTGCACTTGAGATGTATTTGCTTCAGAATATTTTTATTACGAAACTGACTCATGTAATTGATAATGATTTACTGTTTTTTACTGCAGTATATGGAGCAACCATTGTATTGGCATTCTTTGTACATAAGCTTGATACGTGGCTGATTGGTTGTTTACAAAAAAAGAAGGCATAGAAAAGAGCCTGAAAGAATACGACATTCTTTCAGGCTTTCTTAATAAAAATTCTATTCAGTAAAAATACCTCTGGATTGATAGATACCTACAAGCATGACAATAAGGGCAATGATTTGCACAACCATTATCCAGGAGCCTGTCATTGAGGAATTATGTAGGGCAGTAGCACCAAGATTTAGAAATAGTCCGGCAATAAGTGTAGGCGATACATTTCCTCCGGCAATTCCTTTAGGAACCGCTTCCCCTTTACGTTCTTTCAATTCGTTGATGGTCTTTTTGGTAGAGAGTGTAGCGTTCATCAAAGTAATACAAAGGGCACCGATAATTGCCATACCATAGAAACCAACAGCAGCACCGTTTAGGGCAGCAAAGGTTTGCATGATAAAGCATACCAGTTCAATTGCGGTGACGGCTTTAAACATTTTCAGTATTTTCGTGTAATGTTCAATACTAGAATCCACATCCGTATAGAGAACAAATTTACCATCGGTTGTACGTTTCCTGAGAATAATCCAATAGCCCCATAAGCATACGATTTCAATATTGTTTTCTGCCATAAATTCACGGTAGTCATCCGTTACAGCATATAATGTATCACCAAAGTCAATCTGATATTCATATTCGCCCGGTTCGCAGGCTTCGAAGGTGTAGAAACCGGCAAAGAATTTGGTAAGGGCATAGCCTTTTTTAACCATATCATTGAGCCATGTGGTTTCTTTATCTTTATTAAAGTATAAACGGAATTTAGTCATATTTTTTCTCCTCATTAAATTGTGTAAAGAACAAGTTACGATGTGTAAATTAGTTTGTATTAATCGGATTCATTAATTCTGCGTTTTTAAGTAATTCTGCCAGACGCTTGCATTCTTCTTCAAAAACGGCTTTCCCGGAATCGGTTATGAGGTATTCTTTTTTCTTGCGGGATTCGGTATCTTCGCTGTAGATACGGATCCAGTCCTTTTTAACAAGAGATTGAATCGCACCGTACAAGGTACCGGGACCCAGAGCGACACGTCCATTTGTTAATTCTTCTACTTCCTGGGTAATCCCATATCCGTGATTTGGCTTTCTGACTGCCAGTAAAATATAGAAGATGGCTTCTGTAAGTGGTAAATTTTTGTCCATAGAATTTCCTTTCTGTTCGAAATAGATACGTTATCATACTTTGTAGATATTTAATTATCGCAAAACGATGTATCGGACTAATGATGTATCGAGCGACGATGTATTGTGATAACAATATATCAGCACCCGATGTATTTGTCAATAGAGAATTATAAAAAAATTCCCAATCAAAAAATTTTGATTGGGAAGAAGGATGTGAGTATTTATTTTTTTAATAATCTCAGAACTATTTTTTCACTAATCGGTAAGAAACGGTCTGCAATAGGTCCGATTAAAAAAGCGCATACAATGGTGCCGATACCAAATACACCGCCTAAGAGTACACCAATGAGCACAAAGGAAAAATCCACAATCACACGGCAGATGCCAAATGGTTTTTTGGTTTTATCGGAAAGAACAACACCAACTAAGTCGTTTGGACCGGTTCCGGCCTCGGATTTAATAACAATGGTCATACCGAAGGCAAGAATGAAGCAACCAAGAACCAAGGAAACATAGCGGATAATCATGGATGAGGAATCGTTGATAATGCCGCCTAAAAGGTATGTAAAAAAATCAATAATCGGTCCGCCGAAAAACATACAGATGAAGGTCCCGGTTTTAATATAGGAGCGGGCAATAAGTAAAAGAATGCCAACTATTAAGAAGCACATAATCTGATGACATGTGCCATGAGACAAAGGTAAAAGATTGGCAATGCCCTGGATTAAAACATTAAATGGATCACTTCCCAGATTGGATAACAGAAAAAGGGTAACACCAAGGTGGGCAATAGTAAGTCCGAGGAACAGAATCAGCAGCCTCTTAATAAATTCGGACATGGATGTAGGTTTCATAAATATATACCTGCCTTTTTAAGAATTTTTATAACTGAAAACTATATTCATTTTAAATGGAATATGCTGACCGGTCAATAAATTTGGGCATAATAAAAGGATATGAAATACGCTGTGTATTCATATCCATAAGTTTTATAAGTTATTCAGAAAGTGAATGAGAGAGTCCATTTGTTTTTTATCTAATTTGGATGCTGCCTCTAATAATTCCAGTTGGCGTTCGCTTAAGACGACAGATTGATTACTGTCTTCCAAAAAGAAATGAGACAGGGTAATCTCAAATGCGTCACAGATTTTCATTAAGGACGGAATGGTTGGAAGTAGGTTTTTACGATACCAGGATGAAATGGTGGACTGGGTAAGTCCGGATTTTTCTGCCAACTGATATTCTGTCCAATGTCGTTCTTCTCTTAATGTTGTAATTTTTTCCAGAATGTTCAATTTTATGTCCCCGCTGTTTAGTCAATATAGGAAAGTGTGTATGTATATAAAAAACTTCCTTAAATAGTATAAAAAATATATGCTTGCAAATTAATTTGTATAGACGTATAATTGTTACGAAGAATCGCACGTATTGTGCGAGTGCTTCCATCATAGTATAGCTTTTTCCGTAGGGGGATATTCGGAAAGCAAAAAAGGAGATAAACGGTTTTCGTTTATCTCCTTTTTATATTGTGGTAATGAGTCAAGACCATCCGGCATGTTCTAAAGTGCATTAACTGACTGCTACTCTGAAGATTGGAAAAGGCAATTCAGGTAAATAATATGGGAAGCCGATATCAGTACACTTTTGAGCATTTCTTTTTCTTCGGTGTAGCTGGTGCCGATTTGTTCTATGGTATCTTTTTGACCAAATAAATAGAAAATATGATTTTCCAATTCGGAACAAAAATAGTCATAGGCAACCGCATTGGTGTAGGTCAGCTTCTGACGTTCAAACAGAACCTGAATATGCTCCATGGATAATACATTTTTGGCTATGGCAATAAAGAAAAGATAGGCAATCTGGTCTGCATAATATTGTTTTTTAACAGGACTGTCTATCAGCTTTTTCTTAACATAGTTGCTAATCATGGAAGTGGTGATTTCCATACAGCCAAGGGGAGCCAGGAAACCATTGATGTACTTTGCCGTCTGCTCCAGATACAACCCTACATTAGGAAGCTCCTGATACCGTGGCATACGGAAATTCTTTATGTAATTGATTTTTTCTTCGTTAATCGATGTATTCATAATACAGTATTGTAGTTCAGAATAGGAATTTGGTCAATGATAGTTTGGGAATCCTTTTTGTGAAATTGTTAAGGGAATCTCTTGACGCATAAGGGAAAAACTGCTACTATCTGTAGGAACGGTTTTTAAAAAACCGATTAAGTGTTTTTAGAAAGCATATAATGTATATATCGAGATTATAATAAATATCATGTATTTGGAGGGCAGTATGAAAATTGTCAGTGATTCGGCATCTAATATAACGGAACTGGAGGGTGTTGATTTTGCATCGGTTTCCATCAGGGTACTAACGGATGATAAAGAGTATGTAGACGATTCCGAGACCGGTGTGGCTCAGATGGTAGAAGAGTTATCCGTTTATAAAGGAAAGTCACGGACAGCTTGTCCGGCACCGGGGGATTATATTGAGGCTTTTGCAGGAGAGGATGAAATTTTTGTAACTACGATTACCAGTGGACTATCCGGCAGTTATAATTCCGCTATGGTAGCTAAACAACAGTACGAGGATGAAAACCCGGGAAAGAAGGTATTCGTGATTGACTCACTGTCCGCAGGACCGGAAATCGGACTTATCATTTATAAATTGCGTGAGCTTATTTTGGAAGGTAAGTCTTTTGATACCATTTCCGAAGAGATTATGGAATATAAGAAGAAGACTATGCTTTCTTTTTCACTGGAAAATATTGTTAATCTTGCAAATAATGGGCGTGTGAATCCAACAATTGCAAAAATAGTAGGTTTCGTAGGCATCCGTCTTGTGGGAAGAGCAAGTATTGAGGGTACATTACAGCAGACAGATAAAAGCAGAGGAGAAAAACGTGCCCTTTCTACCATTTTTTCTAACATGAAGAAGTTTGGATACAATGGTGGAAAGGTTATTATCGACCATTGCCAGAATCTGAATGCAGCCAAGGAATTGAAGGCATTATTACATGGTGAATTTCCGGGAGCAGATATTTTAATAGGAACCAATAAGGCCTTGTGCAGTTTTTATGCAGAAAAAGGCGGTGTATTGGTGGGATATGAAGTAAAGGATTATAAACCGGCATAGCAAAAGAGGTAGCGTGGCTACCTCTTTTTGTTATGCTATCCTAATAGTTGTTTTTCTTGGATGGCGCGATTTTCCCGACGATGCTTTGCCTGTAAATACTGTTCCTTCTGGATATCATTTTCCAGGATAAGCTGGGGGATAGCAGTGGGCTTGTTCCTTTCATCAAGTGCGACAAGAACAATGTTGGCCCGGTTAATAACACGTCGCATACCGTCTGTACTCTCCACATAAGTATCCACACGGACTTCCATGGAGGTGGTGCCGGTATATACAACATAGCCGATTAATACAATTAAATCATTAAGGTAGGCGCCGGCTTTAAACTCCAGATGGTCAATAGCAGCGGTAGTTACCGTTTTGACACCGGCATGACGCATGGCAACAATAGCGGCAACTTCATCAATCCAATTCAGCAATGCACCCCCGAATAAACGGTTGCCACCATTCAAATCAGAAGGCTGAATTAAGTGAACTTGTTCGGTTTTGGAGTAGGAAACGGTCCGGTTTTCCATAAATAGTACCTCATGAAAAAGTTTTTAATAATTTAAAGTGACAAAGTAATAGTAATAGTATATAATTTACTCGATGTGCTTTATTCAATTATTATAACAAAGTTATGATGAATATAAAATAAGTACGGAAATAAATATTATATAAGGGGGATCTCAAGAATGGAACAGAGAGAACGTTTAGCAACCCGTCTTGGATTTATTCTTCTGAGTGCCGGTTGTGCAATTGGTATCGGTAATGTATGGAAGTTCCCATACATGGTAGGACAGTTTGGTGGTGGAGCATTTGTATTAGTATACATATTCTTCTTAATCGCCATGGGTGTGCCGGTTATGACTATGGAGTTTGCTCTTGGCCGTGCCAGCCAGAAGAGTCCGGCTAAGATTTTTAACGCATTGGAACCGCAGGGAAGTAAGTGGCACTGGTACGGAATTGTGGCTTTTATCGGAAATATTATTCTGATGATGTTTTACACCACAGTATCCGGTTGGATGCTTCAGTATTTTGTGAAAACTGCAAAGGGTGACTTTGTAGGTCTTAATGCAGATGGTGTTGCGGCAGAGTTTGGTAATATGTTAGCCAATCCGGGTACATTGCTCATCTACATGACAATTGTAGTTGTTGTAGGATTTTTTGTTAATTCCATCGGTGTACAGAAGGGTCTTGAAAAGATTACAAAATGGATGATGATTGCATTATTGGTAATCATGGTGATATTAGCAATTAACAGTATGTTTTTAGAGGGCGGTTCGGAAGGACTTAAGTTCTATCTGATTCCGGATCTTCAGCGTATGAAGGATGCAGGCATTGTAAATGTAATTGTAGGGGCTATGAACCAGTCCTTCTTCACATTGAGCCTTGGTATCGGTTCTATGGCTATCTTTGGTAGCTACCTTGGCAAAGAGCGTACTCTTATGGGTGAGTCTATTAACGTGGCAATTTTGGACACTTTTGTGGCATTAACATCAGGATTAATTATTTTCCCTGCATGCTTTGCTTACAATGTACAGCCTGACAGTGGTCCAAGTTTGATTTTTATTACATTGCCTAATATTTTTAACAATCTTTCAGGTGGTCGTGTATGGGGAAGTTTATTCTTCGTATTTATGACATTCGCAGCATTCTCAACGATACTTGCTGTATTTGAAAATATTATTGCATGTACCATGGACTTAACAGGATGGTCAAGAAAGAAAACATGTATTATTGACGGAATCGGTATGTTCTTCCTTTCCATTCCATGTATTCTTGGCTTTAATGTATGGAGTGGTTTCCAGCCTTTAGGAGCAGGCAGTGGTGTACTTGATTTGGAAGATTTTATTGTAAGTAATCTGATTCTTCCAATTGGTTCCCTTATCTTCATTATCTTCTGTGTAACACGTTACGGATGGGGATGGGATAAGTTTGTGGATGAAGCCAATGCCGGTAAGGGTTACAAGGTGGCAAAATGGATGCGTGGTTACATGACATTCGTATTACCGATTATGGTTGCTGTAATTTTAATTGCAGGACTTATCTAATTGATTGAATAGTAATATTGTTCAGAAGCGGTTCGTTTATTACGGACCGCTTTTTCTGGTACTTGGGTAAAAGGAGAAGCCGGTATCAGGAAGGAACCAAGAATTTGTCTTGCGTGAATTAAGGATTTCAAGTAAAATAGTTGTGGGTTAGGCTTTTCTAACCAACGAGAGGAGTAGAAGGATTTGGAACAATATCAGGTAACAGGAATGAGTTGTGCCGCATGTAGTGCCAGAGTAGAAAAGGCAGTGCAGGGGGTGGAAGGGGTAACCTCTTGCAGTGTAAATCTGCTTACCCATTCCATGAGTGTGGAAGGCAGTGCAAGTGAAGCAGCAATTATTGCAGCCGTAGAAAATGCCGGTTACGGCGCCGGAAAAACCGGGAAACGTATGGAAGAAAACGGACAACCTTATAACAATACGTATGAGAAGATGTTAGAGGATAAGGAAACACCGGTGTTAAAAAAGAGATTGGGATATTCGGTGGGCTTTCTTTTGCTTCTCATGTATGTGTCCATGGGACATATGATGTGGGGATGGCCGCTTCCTGGGTTTTTCCATGATAATCCGGTAGCAGTGGGCTTATTGCAATTGCTGTTGACAATTGTGGTCATGGTAATTAATCAAAAGTTTTTTATAAGCGGTTTTAAGAGTCTTTGGCATAAGGCTCCCAATATGGATACCCTGGTAGCACTTGGTTCCGGTGCGGCATTTGTGTACAGTACCTTTGCATTGTTTGTGATGACGGATGCCCAGATGCGTGGAGATATGGAGTCAGTGTCCCATTACATGCATGAGTTCTATTTTGAATCGGCTGCTATGATACTGACATTGATTACAGTTGGTAAAATGCTGGAAGCACGTTCAAAAGGAAAAACAACGGATGCGATAAAGGGACTGCTTACATTGAGTCCGAAAACTGCGGTAATAGAAACAGATGGAATAGAGACCGTAGTATCCATTGAACAGGTAAAGCAGGGAGATATATTTGTGGTGCGTCCCGGGGAGAATATCCCGGTTGACGGCGTAGTAATAGAAGGTGTCAGTGCAGTAAATGAAGCTGCATTAACAGGAGAAAGTATTCCTGTGGATAAAGAGGTTGGAAGTACTGTTTCTGCCGCTACGGTAAATCAATCCGGTTTTTTACGATGCGAAGCGACGCGTGTGGGTGAGGATACTACACTTTCCCAGATTATCCGTATGGTCAGTGATGCGGCAGCAACAAAAGCACCGATAGCAAAGGTAGCAGATAAAGTATCCGGAATTTTTGTTCCTGTAGTAATTGCCATTGCTGTGGTTACCACTATGGTTTGGCTTTTGTTGGGAGAAAGCACCGGATTTGCGCTGGCAAGAGGAATTTCTGTGTTGGTAATCAGCTGTCCATGTGCGTTAGGACTGGCAACTCCCGTAGCAATTATGGTAGGTAGTGGTGTGGGCGCCAAAAATGGGATTTTATTTAAGACGGCAGCCGCCCTGGAGTCCGTGGGTAAGACAGAGATTGTTGCGTTGGATAAGACCGGGACCATTACAAAAGGAGCGCCTTTGGTAACAGATGTGGTTCCTGCAGTGGGAGGGACGAAGGAAGAATTGTTGGAATATGCATATTCCCTGGAACAAAAGAGTGAGCATCCTCTGGCAAAAGCCATTATTGCATATGGAAAGGAGCAGGGAGTAGCCGGCAGTAAGGTAACAGAATTCAGGGCACTTCCGGGAAATGGATTACAGGCAGAGTATGAGGGACAACTACTGGTTGGCGGCAATTGCAGATTTATCAGCCGGTATGTAAAGGAACAGGGAAGTATTGCTTGGCAGCCGATAGAGGAGCAGGCAGCTGTTCTTTCGAAAAAGGGAAAAACCCCATTGCTCTTTGCAAAGGGAGAGAAGTACCTTGGTATGATAGGGGTTGCCGATGTGATGAAGGAGGACAGCAAGGAAGCAATCCATGAATTGCAGACAATGGGGATTCATGTGGTTATGCTTACCGGTGACAATGAAACCACAGCAAATGCTGTTGGAAAAGAAGCCGGTGTAGATGAAGTGATTGCCGGAGTTCTTCCCGATGGAAAGGAAGAAATTATCCGGAAATTACAGGAAAAGGGTAGAGTTACCATGGTGGGGGATGGCATCAATGATGCTCCTGCCTTAATGCGGGCAGATGCCGGAATGGCTATCGGTGCCGGAGCAGACATTGCCATGGATGCAGCAGAGGTAGTACTTATGAAAAGCCGGTTGTCGGATGTTGTTGCGGCTATCCGGTTAAGCAAAGCGACTTTGAAAAATATCCATGAGAATTTATTCTGGGCCTTTTTCTATAATATAATCGGGATACCATTGGCAGCAGGGCTGTGGATTCCGGTATTTGGCTGGGAACTAAATCCTATGTTCGGGGCAGCGGCTATGAGCCTTTCCAGCTTTTGTGTAGTAAGTAATGCCCTTCGATTAAATTTTGTAAGGCTTTATGATAGGAAGGATAATAAGGAGGAAAAAATTATGACAAAGACAATGAAGATTAACGGAATGATGTGCGGACACTGTGAAGCAAGGGTAAAAAAGACATTAGAAGCTTTGGAGCAGGTGAGTGAAGCAGTAGTCAGTCATGAGGCAGGAACGGCTGTAGTAACGCTGCGTGCAGAAATTTCAAACGAGGAATTGAAAAAAGTTATTGAGGCCCAGGATTATGAGGTGGTATCCGTGGAGTAATGAGTTGACTTTCTTGCCTGAATAGGATAACATTAACCCATTGTTGACCATTTACATAGAAAGAGGGGAAAACTATATGAACGAAACAAAAAGAGGAAGTTTTAGTAGTAGTATCGGCTTCGTGCTGGCGGCAGCAGGAAGTGCGGTAGGATTGGGTAACATCTGGAGATTCCCATACCTTGCAGCACAGTATGGTGGTGGTATCTTCTTATTGGTATACCTGATTCTTGTAGTAACATTTGGTTTTACTTTGTTGCTTATGGAACTTGCAATTGGACGTAAGACAAAGGTAAGCTGTATTGAGTCTTATTCTAAGTTGGATAAGCGTTTTGGTTTCTTAGGATACTTAGCGGCAATTGTACCAATTATCATCCTGCCATATTACAGTGTTATTGGTGGCTGGGTAATTAAGTACATGGTATCCTTTATGTCAGGAACAGGAAGAGAAGCGGCAGCAGATTCCTTCTTTGGAGGATTCGTTAGTCAGACAACATCTCCGCTTATTTACTTTTTGGTATTCTTATTGCTTACAACAGCAGTTGTACTTGGTGGTGTAAACAAGGGAATTGAAAAAGTAAGCTCTGTATTAATGCCAATTTTGGTGTTAATTTCCATTGGTGTATGTATTTTCGTGGCAACTATTCCGGGCGCTACGGAAGGTATGAAATATTACTTATTACCTGATTTTTCAAAGTTCTCAATTAAGACTGTATGCGCAGCCATGGGACAGTTATTCTACTCCATGAGTATTGCCATGGGTATTATGGTTTCTTACGGCTCCTATGTAAAAGACGAAGTTAATTTGAACAAATCAGTTAACCAGATTGAAATCTTTGATACTGCGATTGCATTTTTGGCAGGTTTCATGATAGTACCGGCTGTATATGTATTCAGTGGTGAAGAAGGTCTTAAGAGCGGTGGAGCAGGCCTTATGTTTGTAACACTTCCAAAGGTATTTGAAGCAATGCCTATGGGACAGTTTATCGGTGCTGCATTCTTCGTATTAGTATTATTTGCAGCATTAACAAGTTCTATTTCCTTAATGGAAGCTATTACATCCATTTTTATGGATAAGTTTAAAATGAAGAGAGTACCTGCTGTACTTTTAGTGGCGGGAATCAGCTTATTATTAGGTATTCCGTCTTCCTTAGGCCATGGTATCTGGTCAGGTATTACAATCATCGGAATGGACTTCTTAACATTCTTCGATTATATTTCAAACAGCGTATTGATGCCGATTGTAGCACTTCTTACTTGTGTATTAATCGCGTGGTTTGTGGGAACTAAGACTATTGAAGAGGAAGTGACAAAGAATGGGGAAAAATTCACGAGATTACAGATTTTCCGTGTAATGGCAAAATACGTTGCACCGGTTTGTCTTGTTGTTATCTTAGTATTCTATACATTGGTTCAGTTTGGTGTAGTTAGTTACTAGGATGTAAATAATTATGAAATGGTGACCGCCATGTAGTGTATCAAACATTACATGGCGGTTTTTTTATGTGATTGTTGATTAAGTGAAATACTTGCACAGAGAACTCCTTTGAGATATAATTCTCGTAAACGTATTTTAACTTTCTGAAGTAATTCAATATTTTATTCATGCCAATTCCGGCAAAATTCTCAATTTACAAATGAAAAAAGTAGCTTGATAATTGAATAAAAGGCTTTGCATCAAGGTAGAAACCATTTATAATATTAGATATATATTATAGAAGGTGGTGAGGTTATGGAGGTTATGGAAATGAGTAAAGATGAAATGATTAGTTATGAAATTAATTATTATGTCAACTTGTTACGGATAAAGGATGTAGAACAAGGAGTAAATAAGGAATTGGATTACCAAATTAAAGTACAGAAGAATAAACTCCATGCACTTGGAGTAAATACAGAGGATTTTGATATATAGTTAATAAAGAATAGATAGTAATAGTGTGAAGTCTTTTATTGGATTTATAAGACTTATTTCTGTTATGAAAAAAGTATGCGGGTACTTTTAGTTACTCGCATACTTTTTTTGTTGACAAATCAAAATAAAGTGATATTATGAATATATGAACAAATGCTCATATGAAAAGACGTATGAATATAATGGAAAGGGATGAGAAAATGAAGCGTGATATAGCAAAGGAGCATGCCGAGAGTTGTGAGCAGTGTCATCATCACGAAGAGGTAATCAGGCAGGTGGAAGCCACCATTCCATGTGAAGAGGATATGTATGATTTGGCGGAGCTGTTTAAGGTGTTTGGGGACACTACAAGGATTAGGATATTGTCCGTACTCCGTATACAGGAGATGTGTGTCTGTGATATAGCAGACAGTCTTTCTATGACACAGTCGGCTATTTCCCATCAGTTAAGGGTACTTAAGCAGATGGACTTGGTGAAGAACCGTAGGGATGGAAAGACCATCTATTATTCTTTGGCAGATGACCATATCGCAGGAATTCTGGATATGGGATTAGAGCATATAAACGAATAGGAGGATTTTTTATGATTAAGACTTATATTTTGGAAGATTTGGATTGTGCACACTGCGCAGGCAAGATTGAAGAGTCTGTTGCGAAGCTTGACGGAGTGAAGAAGAGTACCTGTACGCTGTTAACGCAGAAGCTGGTAGTGGACATTGAGGATGATAAGGCAGCAGGCCTTACCGCAGAAGTGAAGAAGATTGTTAAGAAATTTGAGCCGGATGTAGAAGTAATTGAAAAATAAGAAGGAAGATGCCACGGAGGAGATTCCTTCGTGGCGTTCTATTTACGTTGAACATATGCCTGACATATAGAATTTGAAAGATGCTCCGGGAAAAAGAGAGCAGAGGAGTGAGTTATGACTAAGAAACTTAAAAAACGACTTAAGAAAATTATACTGGGAACAGTTTTATTTATAGTAGCCATATTGTGTAACAGCCTGATTTCTTTTGTGGAAGAAACCGTATTGGGGCTTATTCTGTTTTTGATTGCCTACTTTGTAATCGGTGGGGATGTGATAAAGAAAGCATGCATTAACATTTCCAAGGGACAGATTTTCGATGAAAACTTTTTAATGTTGCTTGCCACAGTGGGAGCATTCTTCGTAGGCGAATATCATGAAGGTGTAGCTGTAATGGTATTTTATCAGGTTGGGGAATGGTTCCAGGCGTATGCAGTGAATAATTCCAGAAAATCCATTAAAGAGCTTATGAATATCCGTCCGGATTATGCCAATGTGCTCCGTGAAGGAGAAGAGGTAATGGTATCTCCTGAAGAGGTTGCAGTGGATGAGTACATAGTGGTTAAGCCGGGTGAGAGAATTCCTTTGGACGGTATAGTGATGAAAGGAAGCTCTTCTTTGGATACTATGGCACTTACGGGCGAAAGTATGCCAAGGGAAACGCAGGAAGGGGATGCAGTTATCAGTGGCTGTATTAACCTGACCGGTATGTTGCAGGTAAGGGTTACCAAGAATTTTGCAGAGTCCACAGTATCCAAGATTCTGGATTTGGTGGAGAATGCAACCTCTAAGAAAGCCAAATCTGAGAACTTTATTTCCCGATTTGCCAAGTACTATACACCGGGAGTGGTAATTGCAGCTGCCTTATTGGCAGTATTGCCTCCACTTCTTTTACAGCAGCCATTTTCTGTTTGGATTTACCGAGGATTATCCTTTCTTGTAATCAGTTGTCCATGTGCATTGGTAATCAGTATTCCGCTGAGCTTTTTTGGCGGGCTTGGAGGAGCAAGCAAAACCGGTATATTGATAAAGGGAAGTACGTATTTGGAGCAGCTTGCTAAGGCAGAGGTTGTTGTAATGGATAAGACGGGTACCCTTACAAAAGGTAATTTCTCAGTGAAAAATATCGTGCCGTCTGAAAATGTGATGGCAGATGAGTTGTTAGAGCTAACGGCAATGGCTGAATGCTACTCCAACCATCCGATTTCTCTTTCCATTAAGAATTATTATGGGAAAGAAATTGATACCATCCGTTTGGGAAAAGTAGAAGAAATTGCCGGCTTTGGGGTAAAGGCTATGGTGGATGGTACAACTATTTACGTGGGAAATGATAAATTGATGAAACAGATGGGCATAGAGGTTCCGTTTGTTTCTCCAATCGGAACGATAGTCTATACGGCAAGGGAGCAGAAATATCTGGGTTATATCCTGATTGTAGATGAAGAAAAAGAGGACGCCCGTCTTTGTATTGATGGTCTGAAAAAGAACGGGGTAAAGAATATTGTCATGTTGACAGGTGACAGAAAGGAAGCTGCGGAGCATGTAGCAAAGAACCTGGGAATTAATGAGTTCTATGCAGAATTATTACCGGGAGATAAGGTATCAAAAGTAGAAAATCTGTTTTCTAATAAGTCAGATAATGGTAAACTAATCTTTATAGGGGACGGTATTAATGATGCTCCGGTACTTGCCAGGGCAGATATCGGTATTGCCATGGGAGGCTTGGGTTCCGATGCAGCCATTGAGGCAGCGGATGTGGTTATTATGACGGACGAACCGTCTAAGATTGTGAAAGCCATGGCGATTTCAAGAAAAACCCTACAGATTGTCCGTCAGAACATCGCTTTGGCATTGGGGATTAAGTTTGCGGTGCTTATTCTGGCTGCATTAGGCTATGCATCCATGTGGGCAGCCGTATTTGCAGATGTGGGAGTGGCATTTATCGCGATTTTAAATGCCATGAGAGCAATGAAGGTGCCGGAGTAAAGTGCTTCTTGGGGAGAAGCATTACCATATAACTACAAAATAATAAAGGAGCAGGGTTATGGAGAAGTATATTTTGGCCATCGATCAGGGAACTACCAGCAGCAGAGCCATTATTTTTAACAAGGATGGGGAAATTATCAGCAGCGCACAAAGGGAGTTTTCCCAGTATTTTCCAAAAGCCGGATGGGTAGAGCACGATGCCAATGAGATATGGATATCGGTAGTTGCCGTATACATGGAAGCCTTGGCAAAGGGAGCTGTTAAGGGAGAGCAGATTGCGGCAATCGGAATTACCAATCAGAGAGAAACGGCTGTTGTTTGGGAAAAAGAAACAGGTCGTCCTATATATAATGCCATTTGCTGGCAATCACGCCAGACAGCCGATATTTGTGACAGGCTTCGGGCAGATGGTTACGAAGATATGATTAAAGAAAAGACCGGTTTGTTAATCGACCCGTATTTTTCAGGAACAAAAATTACCTGGATTTTGGACCATGTAGAAGGTGCCAGAGAAAGGGCAGAAAATGGGGAATTGTTGTTTGGAACCATTGATTCCTGGTTGATTTACAAATTATCCGGTGGTGCGGCCCATGTGACGGATTACAGCAATGCCAGCAGAACACTGTTGTATAATATCTATGATTTGCAGTGGGATGATGAGCTGTTACAGATTATGAATGTTCCAAAGAGTATGTTGCCGGAGGTAAAGCCATCCTCTGAAATATATGCCTATACCGCCAAGTATCATTTTAACAATTGCGAGGTACCGATTGCAGGAATCGCAGGGGATCAGCAGGCGGCCTTATTCGGACAGATGTGTTTTAATGAGGGAATGGCAAAGAATACATATGGAACAGGCTGTTTCTTATTGATGAATACGGGAACGAAACCAATCCGTTCCAAACACGGATTGATTACTACGATTGCCTGGGGATTGAACGGCAAAGTAGAGTATGCGTTAGAGGGTAGTGTGTTTGTTGCCGGAAGTGCCATCCAGTGGCTTAGGGACGGTCTTAGGATGATTGAGACGGCTCCGCAGAGCGAGGAATTTGCGTCCAAGGTGGATGACAGTGAAGGTGTCTATGTAGTGCCTGCATTTGTAGGGCTTGGTGCGCCGTATTGGGATGATAAGGCAAGAGGTGCTGTGTTTGGAATTACCAGAGGAACAACAAAGGAGCATTTTGTACGTGCCACATTGGAATCCCTTGCGTATCAGTCAAGAGATATTATTGAAGCAATGGAAAAGGATAGCGGTATCTATTTGACTACATTAAAGGTGGACGGCGGTGCTGTCAGAAATAATCTCCTTATGCAGTTCCAGTCAGATATCTTAGACGTTCCGGTGGAGAGACCGCTTCTGAATGAGTCTACGGCACTGGGGGCTGCCTATTTGGCAGGTCTGGCAGTGGGATTCTATGAGAGTAAGGAAGAATTACTTGATAATTATAAAAAGGACAGAATGTTTATGCCGATTATTGATGAAGATAAACGGGAAGAACTGTATGCCGGATGGAAACGTGCTGTAAGGGCGGCTTGTGCATTTCATGAATAAATTGGAATGAGAATATCAATAAAAAAGAAAAACAAAAGTTTTGGAATCCTATCGATTCTATAAAAAACCGGACCTCGTCAGTATAAAAAACGGGGTCCGGTTTTTTTTATTTTACACTTACCTTGCCGGCAAGCACCTGCTTGTAATCGTCATAGTTTTTGGCAAGAAGAGCAGGAGTATCCAATTCATACGGACATTTGCTCTTGCATTTGCCACAATTGAGACAGTCTTCAATCTTTTTCATTTTCGCCTGTACTTCTTCCGTAAGCTGTAATTCTGAAGGGGAACGGCGAAGAAGCAGGGACATTCTTGCACAGTTGTTGATTTCGATACCAACCGGGCATGGCATGCAGTAACCGCATCCGCGGCAGAAGTCGCCACTTAATTCTTCCCTCTCTTTTGCAATAAAGGTCTCCAGTTCAGGTGTCATAGAAGGTGGATTGTCTATATAAGAAATAAATTCATCCAATTCGGATTCCCTTTGGATTCCCCAGATAGGAAGTACATTGTCATACCGGGCTAAGTAAGCATATGCTGCGGAAGAATTGGTAATTAATCCACCGGAGAGAGCCTTCATAGCGATGAAGCCCATATTCTTTTCTGCACATTTTTTTACCAGTTCTAATTCTTTTTCACCGGATAAATAGCAGAACGGAAACTGTAATGTCTCATATAGACCGGATTCAATAGCTTCGTTAGCTACGGATAAGCGATGGTTCGTAATACCGATATGGTGTACTTTGCCCTGTGCTTTGGCTTCTAACATGGCTTCGTATAAGCCGCTTCCGTCTCCCGGTTTTGGGCAGAAGGATGGATTATGGAACTGATAAAGGTCCACATAGTCGGTTTCCAAATTGCCTAAAGAGGTTTCTAAATCCTTCCAAAAGCCTTCCGCAGTAGTGGCGGCAGTTTTTGTGGCAATGTATACTTTGTCACGGATGCCTTCCAGCGCTTCGCCTAGTTTGCATTCACTGTCCGTATAGAAACGGGCGGTATCAAAAAAATCAATGCCGGCATCATAAGCTTTTTGGATTAATCCAACCGCGTCTTCCTGTGAAATACGCTGGATTGGGAGGGCTCCAAACCCATTTTTGTTTACGGTAATACCGGTGGAACCAAGAGTTACAGTCTGCATAGGGATTCTCCTTTGTTTATGGTATTTATTGTTTTTTAATTTTACAAGAATTCCCATATAGTATATCATTTCAATTGAGGAAAGAAAACTTGTTTACATACATATGAACAGGTCAAGAGTTTGTTTTACAAGGGAAATGGAAGAAAAAAGAAATGAAATATAAGAATTACATATTTGATTTGTATGGAACTTTAGTGGATATCCATACGGATGAACACAATTTGAAACTTTGGAAAAAAATGGTGTCTGCTTATAAAAAGTATGGTGCCGTGTATACGCCGGCAAAGATGCGGAAAACCTATCAGTTATTAGTGAGTGAGGCGCAGAAGGATGCGGACGAGATAGTAATTGAGCCGGTTTTTGAAAAAATGTTCTCATTATGTAATGTAGAAGTTGATGGGGATACAGTAACGGATATGTGCCGTTTGTTCAGAGAAACATCTACAGAATATATCCGCTTATATCCATGGTCGGTTCCTATATTGGAAGGGCTAAAGGCAGAGGGAAAAAAGGTGATTCTTTTATCCAATGCCCAGAGAGTGTTTACTGCACCGGAGCTGGAAAAGTTAGGAATCCTGTCCTATTTTGATACTGTGTTTATCTCCTCGGATAAGGGGGTAAAAAAGCCCAATCCGGCATTTTTTAATGCCATGCTTACAGAGTGTGGATTGGACGCCAAGGAATGTCTGATGGTTGGGAATGATGAGACCTGCGATATCGGTGGGGCCCATAAGGTGGGAATGGATGGATTCTATATCCATACCAGGATTTCACCGGAGTATACGGGAGTAGGACATGCCGAATACAAAGTACTGGATATTGATGAAGAAACAGGAATGATAGAACTGCCGTAAGAGGGAAATTTGTTTATGGAGCGGTTAGGGGAAACCGCAGAGAGGAGTGCGTATGAATATTTCAAAATTTACACAGAAATCCGTTCAGGCAATTGAGAGATGTGAAAAACTGGCATATGAATATGGAAATCAGGAAATTGAGCAGGAACATTTGTTGTATGCGTTGCTTACCATAGAGGATAGTCTGATTGCCAAATTAATTGAGAAAATGGAGATTAATTTAGAACATTTTCTGGATAACAGCCGTAGCCGCGTGGAAAAGCGGGTAAAGGTGCAGGGCGGTCAGGTCTATGTAGGTAAGGATTTGAATCAGGTATTGATTCATGCCGAGGATGAAGCGAAGCAGATGGGGGATGAATATGTTTCCGTGGAGCATTTGTTCCTTTCTATGCTTCAAAGACCGAATAAAGAGATGAAGGCATTATTTAATGAATATGGGATTACAAGGGAACGCTTTTTGCAGGCCTTATCCACAGTTCGCGGGAATCAGAAGGTAACCAGCGATAATCCGGAAGCCACCTATGATACTTTGGAAAAGTACGGTCAGGACTTGGTGGAAAGAGCAAAGATGCAGAAACTGGACCCTGTTATCGGAAGGGACGCTGAGATTCGTAATGTTATCCGCATCTTAAGCCGTAAGACCAAGAATAATCCGGTATTAATCGGTGAGCCGGGTGTTGGTAAGACGGCGGTAGTGGAAGGTCTGGCACAGCGTATTGTGCGCGGAGATGTTCCGCAGGGACTGAAGGATAAGAAATTATTTGCACTGGATATGGGGGCTCTTGTTGCAGGTGCAAAGTACCGTGGAGAGTTTGAAGAGCGTCTCAAAGCGGTATTGGATGATGTGAAAAACAGTGACGGACAGATTATTTTATTTATCGATGAATTGCATACCATTGTAGGAGCTGGCAAGACGGACGGAGCATTGGATGCGGGTAATATGTTAAAGCCGCTTTTAGCAAGAGGGGAATTGCATTGTATCGGTGCCACCACTTTGGATGAGTACCGCCAGTATATTGAAAAGGATGCGGCACTGGAACGTAGATTCCAGCCGGTATTGGTGGATGAGCCAACGGTAGAGGATACCATTTCTATTTTACGTGTCTCAAGGAACGTTATGAGGTATACCATGGCGTTAAGATTATGGACAATGCGCTGGTAAGTGCAGCGACACTTTCCCATCGTTATATTTCAGACCGCTTTTTGCCGGATAAAGCCATCGATTTAGTAGATGAAGCCTGTGCACTGATTAAAACAGAGCTGGACTCCATGCCGACAGAGTTGGATGCGCTGCAGCGTCGGGTCATGCAGATGGAAATTGAAGAAGCTGCTCTCAAACATGAGGATGACCGATTGAGTCAAGAAAGATTGGCGGCTTTGCAGAAGGAATTGGCAGAGCAGAAAGAAGAATTCAATAACCGTAAAGCACAGTGGGACAATGAAAAGGCAAGTGTGGAGCGGTTAAGTAAGCTTCGTGAAGAAATTGAGCAGATGAATTCGGATATTCAGATTGCCCAGCGGGAAGGCGATTATGAAAAGGCAGCAGAATTAAGCTATGGTAAATTGCCGGCACTTAAAAAGCAGTTAGAAATAGAAGAAGAGAAGGTTAAGGAGCGGGATTTGGCATTGGTGCATGAGAGTGTATCCGATGAAGAGATTGCTAAGATTATTTCCCGTTGGACAGGGATTCCTGTCAGCAAGCTGACAGAGAGTGAGCGGAATAAGACCCTGCATCTGGACGAAGAACTGCACAAACGTGTGATTGGACAGGATGAGGGTGTGACAAAGGTGACAGAAGCCATTATCCGTTCCAAGGCTGGGATTAAGGACCCGGGTAAGCCAATCGGTTCCTTCTTATTCTTAGGTCCTACGGGTGTTGGAAAGACAGAGCTTGCCAAGGCACTGGCAGCATCCTTATTTGATGATGAATCCAATATGGTCCGTATCGATATGAGTGAGTATATGGAGAAATACTCCGTATCGCGTTTAATTGGAGCACCTCCGGGGTATGTGGGATATGAGGAAGGCGGACAGTTGACTGAAGCAGTCAGAAGAAAGCCGTACTCCGTAGTTCTTTTTGATGAAATTGAGAAGGCACATCCGGATGTATTCAATGTATTATTGCAGGTATTGGATGATGGACGTATCACGGATTCCCAGGGAAGAACTGTGGACTTTAAGAATACCATTTTAATCATGACTTCTAATATTGGTGCGCATTATTTGTTAGAAGGAATTGACTCAGATGGTACTATTAAAGCAGAAGCGGAAGAAATGGTTATGAATGACTTGCGTGGTCATTTCAGACCTGAATTCTTGAACCGTCTGGATGAGATGATTCTCTTTAAACCACTGACCAAGCAGGATATTGGCGGAATTATCCATTTGATTATCGCTGATTTGAATGAAAGACTGGCTGATAGGGAACTTCGAATTGAGTTGACGGACGAAGCCGCAACCTTTATCGTAGAAAATGGATATGACCCGGTTTACGGGGCAAGACCGCTCAAACGGTACATCCAGAAGTATGTGGAGACACTGGCTGCGAAGTTAATCCTTCGGGATGAAGTTGCCGGCGGGGATACGATTTTGATTATTGTTAAGGATGAGGAACTGACGGCAGTGCGTAAATAGTATTTACGCATGCAAATAAAGGAGGTACAACATGATTCCAAAGGACCCGGTAATGCTGCTTAGCTTTATCAATTTAAAACTGCGTGATTATTATTCCACATTTGATGCCTTGTGTGAGGACTTGGATGTGGACGGGGCAGAGATTGTTGATAAACTGGCGGGTATTAATTATCAATATGATATGGATAAGAATCAATTTGTTTAGGAATTAATTAATAAGTGCATAGATTTGATATAAAGGGGAGGGTTCATGTGAGCCGTCCCCCTTTCTTTTTACGCTCATCTTGGACAGACTCAGCGACCGGTTCACTCCAAATTTGTGAGAAATATACGGATTATGTCAAAAATTTGCGCATTATGTAGAAGATATTGTTAATTATTGGAGTTTTAGTAAAATATTACAGATGTAAATAATAATTCAAGGGAAATTCTGGGAAAGAAAAAGTGCCCGGATAACGGAGGTATTTATGAAAAAAGTAGGAAGAGAGTTAAACAGAATTGGTGCACTGGCTCTTGCAGTGGTACTGATGGGGACGAGTATTGATTTTCCTATTTTGGCAGCAGGCAATTGTGAACATCATACAGAGCATACTGCAGAGTGCGGATATGAAGAAGCCGTATAGGGCACACCTTACTTCTTTACTTGTGATGATTGTGCTTCAGAGGAATACGCTCAGGAGAATGAGGAACAGCAGGACGAAGAAGAACAGAATGAGGAAGCAGAAGTAGAAAAAACTACTGAATGCACCTGTGAAACCGATGACTCGGCATTCCATGCAACTAACTGTCCGGCATATATCGCACCGGAAAATCCGCAGTGTTACTGCGCAGAAAAATGTACAGAGGACACCTTAAATGTATGGTGTGATGTCTGCGGCATGCAGGGAGATAATGCGGAAACGGATAACGCTACGGATACCACAGATGTATCCGACCCGTTAGTAATGGCTTCTAAAGATGCAGACAGTGCATGGTGGATTGTTCTGTTAATTGCAGTTCTTGCAGTGGCAGGAATAGCCGGATTTGTAATCTATTCTAAGAAAAATAAAAGTGAATAATCCGGTCCATATGGGCTGGAAATTTTTAAGAAAGGGTGACGGCTCAAGTGAACTGTCACACTTTTTTGCAAATAAAAGAGAAAAAACTTGCGGATTATGTCGAAAATTTGCGAGTTATGCAAAAGATATTGTAAATAAAAAGGTCTATTTAGTAAAATGAACAACAGATTTATGTGATTGCGAAGGAATTCTCATCCCATAAATGTACAATTGTTGAGATAAAAGGAGGAAACAAAATGGAAGCAAGAGAATTAACAACAGAAGAACTGGATGCGGTATTCGGAGGTGCAGATTTCGTGCAGTGTTCATGTGGTGGTAGAGTGACTACAAATGATGTTATGTCAGGTCTAGGTACGGTTGCATCCTTAGGAGGCGCAATACAAATCCTTTGCAGATCCTGCGCGGCAAAAAAAGCACAGGGAAAAGATTTAACAGCAGGATTCTAAGGCTTTCTGCTATTCTGACATTATAGTTTGATGCAGGGATGAAAAGGTCGTGTCATTTTGCTAACGTGCTTGATGAGACGACCTTTCTGATGAAATGAGACACAATAAATAAAAAATATAGGTGTTTATAATAAATTATTTTTGGGGGAAAACAGGGAGATGAAAAGGGAAATATTGGAGTTGACGGCTGATTGTAAGGAAGCCACGCAAGAAACGATAAAAGTAAATTCCACCATTTATTCAGTGTTGGATTTTGAGGATACCACAGAAGCAGAATTGGCAGTCAGGGGATTAATTGACGCGCCAAAAGTATTGGAACTTAAGGATGCGGAAGGGAATGTAATCTGGAGTCAGGAAGCATATCGTTTTGTGGATGATTTTGAAGAGGTTCCGGATACAGTGAATCCCAGTTTATGGGAGAATACAAAGAATAATCATGTTTACGGATTGTTTGAAGTGATGGAAGGCATTTATCAGGTCCGCGGTTATGATATGGCAAATCTTACGTTGATTGAAGGGGATACCGGTTGGATTGTATATGACACATTGATGTGTGTGGAATGTGCGCAGGCGGCAATGCAGCTGGTGGAAAAGAATCTGGGGAAAAAGCCTGTTAAAGCGGTCATTCTATCGCATTCCCATGTGGACCATTATGGTGGTATCAAAGGGATTATTTCAGATGAAGAGGTTGCAGATGCAAATCTTTCTATTGAGGAGCAGCTTACCGGCGGAAAGGTACCGATTATTGTACCGGAAGGATTTACGGAGCATGCTGTCAGCGAAAATCTTTTTGTAGGAAAGGCTATGGGTCGCAGGGCCGGTTATCAGTATGGAGTTTTTCTAAAAGAAGGTGTTAAGGGTACTCTGGCAATGGGAATCGGAATGGGTCAAGCCACCGGAAAGACATCTTTCATGGCGCCTACCTATGAGATTACCAAAACCGGAGAAACACTGAACATAGATGGTGTTTTGTTTGAATTCCAGCTTACGCCCGGTACAGAGGCGCCTGTGGAGATGAACACATGGCTTCCGCAGAAAAAGGCCTTGTGGGTGGCTGAGAATTGTAATGCTACGCTACATAACCTTTATACACTTCGCGGTGCACAAATCCGGGATGGCTTACAGTGGTCAAAGTATCTGGTAGAGGCAATTTCTCTGTATGGAGAAGAGGTGGAAGTGGTATTCCAGTCCCATAACTGGCCGCATTGGGGCAATATAAATGCAAATGAATATCTTGCGAATACGGCAGCTATTTACCGCTATATTCATGACCAGACTTTAACTTACATTAATCAGGGCTACACATCGGATGAAATTTCTAATATGATTACACTTCCGGATGCACTTGCAAAGAACTGGTATACACGTCAGTATTATGGAACGGTAGCCCACAATTCAAAGGCGGTTTATCAAAAATACATGGGATGGTATGATGCCAATCCGGTGAATCTGAATCCTTTAGAGCCTTCTGAGAGTGCAAAAAAATGGGTGGAATATCTGGGAGATACCGATGAGGTACTTCGCAGGGCAAAAGCAGATTATGATGCCGGTGAATACCGGTGGGTGGCAGAAATTACGAATGTGATTGTATATGCCCGGCCGGATAATATGGTAGCAAGACTCTTATGTGCGGATGCGCTGGAGCAGTTGGGATATCAGTCAGAGTCCGGTACATGGCGAAATGCCTATCTTACCGCTGCCAAAGAACTGAGGGACGGAAATCAGACAAGTAAGACCAAAATGGCAAGCGGAGGTGAAATCACAGCATACCTGCCGGCATCCATGATATTTGATTATATGGCAATCCTTTTGGATAAGCAGGCGTTGGCGGAGTATGATTTCAAAGTAAATTTTGCACTCACGGATATAGATAGTTTTTATATGGTGCAGTTGAAAAACGGAGCCATGTTAACATTTGAGAATTGTAAGTTAAAAGAGGCAGAACTTACCATTACCTGTCCGAAAAATGCATTGTTATATATCCTTCAGGGAAATAAGGAAGGCGCAATGCGTGTAATGAAAATAGAAGGAAAAAGGGAATGGTTTGATTTAATTGTTGATAATATTATGGTCGCATCGGCGGATTTTAATATTATTGAACCGTAACAGGAGGAAGAAAAGATGGTAGATAAAATGAATGTACACGAAATGAATGAGGATGAGTTGTCCGGCGTTACCGGCGGAATGGGTGGTTCCGGAGTAGTACGTTACGGAGAAATGGTTTGGGTAATCAAACAAAACCAATGCAATTGTCCTGTAAATGAATATGGAGTACAAAGCGGCGGAAACGCAGGCAGCAGTGTGGCGGGACAGGCAGCAGAAGGTAACAGAGTAGTATGCTCTTACTGCAGAGCGCAGATAGCAACGTACAATGACATAATCGGTTAATTAACGAAGAAGAACATCCTTTTGGCGGAAAACTTGCGGATTATGTTGAAAATCTGCGTGTTATGCAGAGAATATTGTATATTGTAGGTGGGTTTAGTAAAATAATATAGATACAAATTTGAAAATAAAGGAGAATTCTAATGAAGAAAAAAATAATCAGTTTGTGCTTGGTTTTATGCCTTGCGCTGGGAATGGCAACCGCATGTGCGAAAGAACCGGCAAAAGAAGAGGGAAGTTCTGCACAGGGTGTGTTACCGCTTAAGACGGGAATACTTGCAAGAAGTGCTACCAGTGAGGAAGAGAGTGAAAAGGCGATAGGCGAGCACACCAAGGCCCATGTGAAAGGGGATATGACTTTTGAACTTACTTTCTACGATAATATGTCGTCCATGCTTATGGCACTTCAGGCAAAGGATATATACACAATGATTCTGGCAGACAGTGTTGCACAGTATATAGTGGCACAGAATGACTCTTTAATGATTGCACCGGAACGAGAGGGAGAAGGCCTGAGTCAGAATACCGCATCCTATCAGATGATGATGAAAGAGGAGGATACGGATATTCATCAGATGTTTAATGATGCGATTGTGGAACTAAAAGAAGAAGGCGTTATTGATGGATTAATTGAGACATATATTAAGGGCCATACAGACGGTTCTAATCCGGAAACGGTAGAGATTCCTGTAACAGATGGTGCCGATACAGTCAAAGTAGCGGTTACAGGTGATCTCCCGCCGCTTGATTTTGTTGCAGCGGACGGAACCCCTGCTGGATTTAATATGGCGTTGCTTGCAGAGATTGCAAAGAAGGCGAATGTCAATATTGAAGTTATACAGGTAGACACCGGTGCAAGAGCAGCGGCCTTAACTTCAGGACGTGCGGATGTTATTTTCTGGGTAAATTCCAGTTCCTGCTCCGTACATGGTGATATCGAAAAGGGCGCCGATACTCCGGAAGGAACCATTACTACGGAAACGTATTTCTCAGAACCGATGAGTTTTGTAACATTTAAGCAGTAACATAGTTTTAGCAAAAACACACGGTACATTTGTACGGTGTGTTTTTGGGATAGTAGGAATAATATTCAGCAAATATATTCGAATGATAAAGAAGGAGATAGTAAATTATGACAATCGAAAAGAAACTTAACAATGGAGAACTGACAGTGAGCTTGGAAGGACGTCTTGACACCGTGACAGCACCTTCTTTGGAAGAGGAATTAAAGGCTAATCTGGATGGCGTTCAAGAATTGGTATTGGATTTTCAGGCACTGGAATACATTTCTTCAGCAGGACTTCGTGTTCTTCTTATGGCACAGAAAACCATGAACAAGCAGGGAAGCATGGTTATCAGAAATGTGAATGAGACCATTGCAGAGGTATTTGAAATTACCGGCTTTGCCGATATGCTTACGATTGAATAAGCAGATTAAGAAGGGGAAGACCAAATATGAAGAAGACAAGGAGAATTTCCCAATCGTTTCAGAAATGGTTATCTGTAGTTATTGTAATAGCATTTTTGGTAACTACGGCATGTCTTTGGGTGATTCAGACTAAGCTGTCTGAAAATAATGCAATTAATTTATTGGCACTTAATATTTCCGATGTCCGCGAAGATATTATTGATGCATCAGACGATAATCTTTTAAAACTGACTTATGAAATTGCAGAAGAATTAAATCAGGCAGATGCGGTTACATCAGAGTTTCTTGAGCAATTGACTGTGAAATATGATGTGACGGAAATTAATCATATTAATCCGGCGGGAATTATAGATGCCAGTACCTATCCGGACTTTCTTGATTATGACATGCGTTCGGGTGCGCAGTCTGCAGAGTTTATGGTGCTGCTTTCAGAAGAAACGGAATATGTGCAGAGTTATCAGCCGGTATCCTATGATGCTTCCATTTCCCGTAAATATGGTGGAGTGGTTCTGAATGACGGCGGATTTGTGCAGGTAGGATACGGCTCCGAGCGGTTTCAGAAAGATATTGATGAATTTGTGGTAGGGGTTACGAGAAACCGTCATGTTGGAGAAGGCGGTAGTGTCATTATCGTAAATGAAGCGTGGAATATTGTCAGTGACAGACAGGGAAATGAAGGTAAAAACCTGGAAGTGGTAGGGGTCTGGATTGATAAGGAGAAGACCCTGCCAGGTGAAGTATTTGTGGAAGAAGTATATGGAGAACCATGTTATTGTATGTATCAGATTTCGGAAGGATATCTGGTACTGGCTGTTATGCCAACCAGTGAGGCAGCACTTTCGCGTAATGTTTCCGTAGGTGTGACAACGGCAATGCAGATTCTGGTTTTTGCAGCATTGTTTGCGTTAATTTTCTTTTTGGTAAGACGTCTTGTGGTAGATAATATTTATAAGGTAAATGAATCTCTTTCGGCGATTTCAGAAGGAAAACTGGATACTACGGTAGATGTCCGGTCCCATGAGGAGTTTAATGCTCTTTCTGACGATATTAATGCTACGGTAAATACTTTAAAACGCTATATTTCCGAGGCAGAGGCAAGAATTGATGCAGAACTGGCATTTGCAAAGGCAATCCAGCATTCGGCACTTCCGTCCGTATTTCCGCCTTATCCAAACCGTAAAGAGTTTGATATATGGGCAGGAATGTATACAGCAAAAGAAGTGGGCGGCGACTTTTATGACTTCTATTTTGTAGATGAAGATACTTTGGCTTTTCTGGTTGCAGACGTTTCCGGAAAAGGAATTCCGGCGGCAATGTTTATGATGACAGCAAAAACCTTTATCAAGAGTTTTGCAGAGTCGGGAATGAGTGTAGAAGAAGTATTATCCCATGCCAATGAGAAATTGTGTGAGGGTAATGATGCCAATATGTTTGTAACGGCGTGGATTGGATTTTTGAACACCAAAACCGGATTAGTTACTTATGCAAATGCAGGACATAATCCTCCATTGGTAAAACATGAGGATGGAACCTTTACTTATTTAAAATCAAGACCCGGTTTTGTTTTGGCGGGAATGGAAGGGGTCCGTTACCGTAAAAATGAAATACAACTGATGCCGGGTGATGCCATTTATCTTTATACGGATGGCGTTACAGAAGCAACCAATGCAGAAAATGAACTTTATGGAGAAAAACGTCTGCTTCATGTTATGAATCAAAAAGCAAATCTGTCTTCACAGGAACTTTGTGAAGCGGTTAAAGCAGATGTGGATGTTTTTGTCGGTGAAGCTCCCCAGTTTGATGATATCACTATGCTGTGCCTAAATTATCTGGCATCGGATAAAAAGGAAGAAAAAGGCAGGGAAATAAAAGAATTGACAACAAAAGCCGAAGTGGAAAATATTGAGGTTGTTACGGATTTTATCAATGAACAGTTGGAAAGCATGGATTGTCCTATGAAAGTACAGATGCAGATAGATGTGGCAGTTGATGAAATCTTTGGAAATATTTGCCATTATGCTTACCCTTTGGGAGAGGGAGAAGCAACGGTCTGTGTGGAAGTACAGGAAGAGCCGAAGGCGGTTGTGATGACTTTTATGGATAG
>JAZSEL010000099.1:0-27417 GCA_045531685.1 Lachnospiraceae bacterium
CTGCTTCTTGAGTTTCGCCCCGGAGATCGTGATCTCGTTGGATACACCCCAGGTCACAATAGACGGATGGTTGTAATTCTGGACGATCAGTTCTTTCATCTGGGAAATCGTATTTTTATTGCCGTTTGCCAGATGCTCGGAGATATACGGGATCTCTGCCCATACGATCAAACCGTTTTTATCACAGAGATCATAGAAATACTGATCATGCTGATAATGCGCAAGACGAATAGTTGTTGCACCCATTTCGCAGATTAAGTCCATATCTTCTTCATGATGTTCCGGTAATAATGCATTGCCTAATCCCCATCTGTCCTGATGACGGGATACCCCGCGCAGAGGGTATTCTTCACCATTTAAGATAAATCCGTTATCCGGATCAATTTCAAATGTACGGCATCCGAAACGGGTAGATATTGCGTCTACTACTGTCTCACCTTCAACTAACGCTGCTTCTGCTGTATAAAGGTATGGGTCTTTTCTACCATGCCACAAATGAACATTTTCAATTTCAAACAGGGCTGCCGTATCTTCTGAACTGATGCTTCCGACTACATTTCCTTCTGCATCCTTAATTCTGTATGCAATTATCTGATCGTCCTTTTTGTTTGTTACGTATACTTCCACGCCAACCTTTGCGGTAGTGCCTTCAATAACAGGAGTTACGGCAATACCCGGTCCACCGTAGTAGTCCAAATCAAAATGGGACTCTGCTACAGCAATAATATTTACATCACGGTAGAGACCACCGTAGAAAGTAAAGTCAGCCATCTGTGGATATACCACTTCATTTGCCTGATTATCCACTGAAATCACAAGCAGGTTATTAACATCCAGTGCTTCTGTAATATCCACTCTCCATGTAGAATAACCGCCATCATGGTGCGCAAGGTTTTTTCCGTTTACATATACATCTGCGGAAGAATTGGCACCTTTGATTTCTAAATAGTATCTGTCAGCTGCCGGTAAAGAAGCCTTCATAAACTGTTTTGCATAATAACAGGTTCCGCGGTAGAAATCATTATCACCGTCCTGACCGTCAATGGCATTCCATGAATGCGGAAGATTTACAATATCCCATTTTGTAGGCATGGTCTCCGGCACTGCATCAGCCATTTTTGTAAATGCCCATTTTCTGTTAAAATTAATAATCTGTCTCATGAACAAATATTCCTCCTATCACTAACCTTATTCACCACGTCTTGCTTTTAATTCTGCAATGTTGGCGTCCACTGTTTTCTTGTGTAACGGATACCAGAACCACAATACGGCTGCCAAAGCACCAAATCCGATTGCCGGAACAATTACGGAAATATTAAAGATTCCCAATGTTACATCCGGGTCGAATGCTGTTGCTTCTGTATAACCGATAATGGATAATAATGCACCTGACAAACCGGAACTTGCTGCCTGTCCCAATTTACGTGCCCATGAATATAACGCATACACGGAACCATCTTCACGTACATGGTTCTTTACTTCCATATCGTCAATAACGTCTGTAATAAGTGCCCACGATACCATGGAGAATACACCGAGTCCTAACCAAGCCACAAACTGGAATCCGGCATATGCCCATACACTTGCCGGGCGAACAAAGAATAATACAATATTTACTATGGTTGCCAATAAGTTAGATACAACCGCTACTTCTGCTTTACCAAATCTGGTTGCCAAAGGCTTTGCCATAACACCTGCCACAATCATACCACCCATCATAAACATGGTTGATGCTGACTGTGCTTCTGCGCTCTTATAGAAGTTAGGATATACATAACCTGCCATCTGCTGCATGGTGAGCTGGGATAATAACATAATAATGGATGCAACAATAATAGAAAGTAAGGAGCGGCTTGTAAATGCTCTCTTAAGAAGATCCGCAATGGAATCACCCTTACCATCTTTAACAACAGGCTCTGCCTTTACACGCTCTGTGGTTAAATGATAACAAAGCAAATAGCAAAGAACTGCACAAATAGAGAACACACCGGCAATTATTGTGAATTTACCACCATCTAAAATCGGGTTGCCTGCTGCATCTTTTGTGTATGCTAACATCGGAACACCTGCACCGATAATTACACCTGCCAATAAACCACCCATGGTACGGAAAGTAGAAAGTGACTGACGGTCTCCTGCTTCTGGAGAAATCGCACTTGCCATAGAACCGTAAGGAATATTAATGGATGTATAGAAAATTGAACCCCATAAAATATAAGTAACTGCAAGCCATGCAATCTTAGCCGGAGTCGGCCAGCTTGCAAATGCACTCTGATAAATCAAGAAAGATGCAATGGCTACCGGGCCACACATGCGGCGAATCCAAGGTTTGAATTTGCCTACAGGAGTCATCTTTGACTTATCACAAATACGTCCCATCGCCACATCTGTAAAAGCATCCACAATACGAGCTGCCATCATAACGATACCTACGATGTAAGCTTCGATTCCCATAACGTCTGTGTAAAATTTTAATAAGAAGCTTGAAGATAGGATGAATGTGAAGTCATTACCAAAATCACCAAACATATATCCAAGCTTGTCCCGCATGCCAAAAGGTCTTACTGCTTTTTTGTTATCCATAATAAACCTCCATCTCTCTAAAATAGTATTATGATACCAATTGCTACTATCTGAATTCTATCAAAAACTTTATTCCTATACTTGAATAATCTTCATGAAAATTGTACAATTTTTGTGTAAAAGCATTTTTTATACAAATTTACAATAAATGGGAGTGCCTATGAACCAAATGTCCTGCTATCAGTTATTGCAAAATGTACTTATGGAAGCGTTCCAGACAGAAACCCTGTTCTTTTCTCCCCCGTATACCGATTTGGAACGGATTGACCGGGGTATCCGTAATATTATGTGGCCGGATTATTATACCAATGATGTCCGTTTTGCCGCTTCTGTTAATGACCCATCGAAACGCTTTTTTGTCATCAAAAGCAATCTGGGTTTTTATAACATTATGGTATATCTGAATCTGAACAGTCAGCCTGACTTTATTTCCATTGGTCCCTTCCGTTCCGATGGGTTTTCAACCACCTATTTCTTACAATTAATGAAGGAATCCAATGTTTCACCGGAAGCTTTTACCACATTATCCCAGTTTTATAAAAGTCTTCCCTATGTGTCCCTTCCTACCATTGTAAATGTAACCAAGCACATTATTGAGAGCTTTTTCCCTGAATTCCGTGAAATTGAACCGTTAGAAATTGAATTTACCGGAGTCACACACGAATTAAAGGTAAACAAAGAACTCCTTTATGACTATTCTTCCGATTTGTCAGAAATTTATCAAAAAAATTTATTAAAACTTTTATCGGTTGTCCGAAACGGAGAATCGGACAACGCCCATACTGTTTTAAATGAGTTTCTGTCACAGACAAAATTCCTCACTGCCCGGAGCTTACTGGAATGCAAACACAATCTGCACACACTGAATGGGCATTTCCTGCTGACTGTCATGAGCACTCACGTTCATCCCCTGCATGTACTGAGATTGTACTCTTCCATGGATGACAGAATTGAGAATCTGACAAACCGTGATGTTGCCTATTCTCTTCCAAGCGACATGTGTCATAAATATTGCCTGCTTGTAAAAAACTATGCCTTTCAGGAATACTCCAAAACCATCCGTTCCGTGGTAAACTATATTCATCTGCACATGGACGAAGACTTGAGTTTATCTGTTCTGGCAGACCATTTTCAAAAAAATGCCACTACGCTCTCCTCTGCTTTTACCAAAGAAGTGGGAATGAGCGTTACAAACTTTATTCATCAGACAAGGATTAACAAAGCCATTCACCTTTTTAACACCACGAAGATGACGGTATCGGAGGTTTCCCTTGCCGTTGGTTTTCAGGACTTTGCCTATTTTTCCCGTCTGTTTAAAAAACAGGTAGGATGTAGTCCGAGAGAATACAGCAAGAGCATTCAATAGTCTCTTATTCATTTTTCTACCGGAAGGAACCGTTTATGAAAAAATATCAATCCGCTTTTAATACACGACAATACATGGTTTCAAAGGACTTTGAAATCTTCTATTATGACGACATTAATTTTTCCAATGTTAAAAGTCATTCCCATGACTACTATGAATTCTATTTCTTCTTGCAGGGAAAAATCGATTTAAAAATCGCAGACAAAACCTTCCCTATGAAAGCCGGTGACGTAGTACTGATTCCGCCCGGCATTCCTCATTATATGATTAATCATGATGAGTCCGTCCCTTACCGCCGTTTCATTTTCTGGGTAAGCCGGAATTATTATGAGGCATTAAAAAACATCTCCACTGATTATGCCTATATTATTACCCGGGCTATCGAGCACAGACAATATATCTATCATAACGGAATGGGAAACTTTAATACCCTCCATGGTAAATGTTATCGTCTTCTGGAGGAAATTCACACGGAACATTTTGGAAAAGAATTAGAAATCACCTTATGCGTCAATGATTTGATGTTACATCTGAACCGAATGGCATATGAAAGTCTTCATCCCCTCAAACAGCGGGAAGACCAAAGTCTGTATCTGAAATTAATGCAGTATATTGAAGAACATATTGATGAAGACCTTTCTCTGGACCATCTATCCGAAGAATTCTTTGTTAACAAGTACCATATTGCGCATATTTTTAAGGAAAATCTTGGTATTTCCATTCATCAATACATTACCAAAAAACGTCTGGATATGTGCCGCAATGCCCTTCTTAGCGGAACCAACATCAGTAAAACCTTTCAAACTTATGGTTTCAAAGACTATTCCAGTTTTTTCCGTGCCTTCAAAAAAGAATACGGTTTATCACCAAAGGAATACAAAGAAATACATGGAATCGCGGAGCTTACAAATTAAGGCAGGCGCCCCAACAGGGGCGCCTGATTTAGTTACTGACCTTCTGAATTTGAAGTATTCTCTTTATATCTCGTACCAGCGGATTTCATTCGCGTCTAAGTGAAGTTCGAAAGAACTACCATCCCCACGGTATACAATAGTATCCTGTGGTTCATAGGTATTGTTAACTACACAATACTTGCCGTTCTTTACATATGCGTGCACTTCTACATTGAAGTTACTTGAGAACCATTTGTAAAGTTCTTCTTCACTACTTGCGCTCCAAAGGATGCTTCGATATAGGATACGGCTGTTTTCAAAACTATATGGAAGACCGCTGAGATAAACGGTACGTCCTTTTCCAAAGCTGTTAACCGCCATCTGTACTTCTTTTTCACGCTGTACTAAAATCTCGGTTCCTTCGTATGCAAAAATACTCTTCTTACCTTCGCCAAAATCTACCGGTTTAGTCGTATCTGCCAGGATAAAATGGTCCGGATGTTCTTCCCAATTATATTTATCATAATTCAAGGTAAATCCGGTTTCCTTTTCTACGCCAAGTACACCGGCTAACTGTAAGAAATGTCCCTGGAACTGATGGCCTGACGGCTCACCGACACCGATAAATCCTCCACCATTATATACAAACTTACGGATTGCGGACACAATCACAGGATTTTCCCAGGATTCTCCACCTGTATGGGCAGTATCTGCATCCCCAACATTGATGATAACATCAATATCTTCTAAGATAGCCGGATTCTTCTCCACATCATCAAAAGAAATAAACTGTACATCAAACGGTGCACCACTAAGTGCCTCAATAATTCCCGCATAACTGTAATTCTGCTTCTGGTAAAGGGCATGATGAACCATATGACAGCCCCATTTACGGATTTTTCCCCAGCTATTAAGGACCGCAACTTTCTTTACACAATGAGGCGTTGTCCCCTTGGCATTCTCATATAATTCCCTGAATTCATCGCAAACACTTTCCACATAATCAATAAATTCCGGAAAATCAAGGGCAAGTTTTAAGTACCCGCCATATCCGATTCGGTCAATTGGTTTTCTTAAAATGGCACGTCTTGCCGTTACCCAATTTTCTTTGGCTTCTTTTACCGGGTCCCCACCCTCATGGAACGTATCCGGGAAGAAATACGGAAGGAATCTTCCCTCGGTATAAGTCACTCCGTCAATATCGGAAATCAAACGGAGTGTGGAACCATTTCCTACACTTCCCACCACGGCATCCAAACCGATGGTTGCAAACTCTTCCATAAATGGTTCTGTCCCAATCCAATGATCCCCCAGAAACATCATAGCTTCCTTACCGCATTCATGGGTGATATCCACCATCTCTTTTGCAAGGGCAGCTACTTCCCTTCTCTGGAATGCCTGGAAATCTTTGAATTCTTTACTTGGAACACGGTACTGATTGTTATAATATCCCTGATCAATAATATATTCCGGGCGGAATGGGTATCCCACCTCTTTTTCAAACTGCTCTAGTATATATGGACTGACTGAAGCAGAATATCCGTACCAGTCCACGTACTTCTCTCTTTTTAATTCATCAAACATCAATGTAAACTGATGGAAAAAGGTAGTATAACGGATTACATTTACATAAGGATGTTCTTCACAGAATTTGCGGAGCCTCTCCATGGAATATTTATGTGTCTTAGGCTGACGCACGTCAAAAGTAATCTGGTGTTCAAAATCCGTCCAATCATTGGTAACTGCATTATACATATGCACCGGGTCCCAGATTAAATATGCCAGGAAGCTTACGGTATACTCATGAAAAGAAGCCGGTTCATGAATCCGTACGCATCCGTTTTCTTCCAAGTACTCCCATTTTTCCACAGGAACCACTTCTCCTGTGGTTCTGTCAATGACTTCCCACCATCTTTTGATATCGTCTCTTGTATTTACCTGCATTAATTCAGGAGAAATCCCCTTCATCAAAGGAATGGACAAATCTCCTTCTGTTGCCGTGCAAAATCCGGTCATAATATAGCACTGCTGTACTTCATCCGGATTGGCTTTTGCCCACACATTATCTTTTCTTGTGGTGTAATAGGTCGAATAAATCTTCGCTCCCACCTTAGTCAATTCTTCCGGAAATTCCGTACCGTCGCAATCACGTATCGCATCAGCTCCCCAGCGCTTTAATACTTCAATTGTCTCCGGTACCACATCCAGATTCGTTGGAATTGTTACCCGTCCTGTCTTTTTCATCATTTCACTCATGTTACCCCTCCATGTTTTCTAAAAGTGGTTGTCCCCAAGCCGGAAACAACCACCCTCTATAATTGTAAAATTAAATACTCTGTGTATTCTTAACAATCTTATCTATATTTTCTCTATAATCATCCATAGCAGAAGCAATGGCGTCTACTGCATCCTGATTTTCTAAAGAACTGTTATGCATATCCGTAACACGATGATTTAAATCCTCAAATATGCAATCGATCTGAGAGATATTCTGATTCTGATATTCCATATTACTGTAAAGGGAAGTAAATTGACTACTTAATTTGTCAAAACTTTCCACAAGCTCTGTCATAGTCTTTTTCGATTCTGCCAAAGCCTCTTCACTTCCTGCAAATTTTACGGAGGTCATTTCCACACGCTGACGCAATCCCTTTACCACCTCAGACACCTGATCGGCAAATCCGCCGCTAGTCTCCGATAATTCCCGCATTTCGGAAGCAATTACCTCAAAGCCGGCACCATAGGTTCCCGCTTGTGCCGACTCTACAGCCGCATTCAATGATAGTATGGTCAGTTTAAATGAAATATCATTGATTTTTTTGGCAATGCCGACTATCTCGTTCATCTGCTCTTCCATGGCATGGAACATTTCTGCTGATTCGGTAATTAATTCTCCAACAGAAGATATTTGCTGATTCATAACAGAAACATTGCTACGGTTCTCAGTGAGTCCTTCTTCAAACTGTCTAACTTCATCATTAAGCAATGAAATCTGTTCTCCGCTTTCCTTAATCTTGTCCTGCACGACTTGGCAGCTATCTGACACCTGCCCTGCCCCATGGGCAATCAACGCAGAACCCTTCTGTAAATTCTTGGTTCCGTCTTCTATTTTTGCAGAAGAAGCTTCAAAGTCATTTTGTAATTCTGCTCCCATCGCACGGACGGAGTCTAACAAAACCTCCGATTCTTTTGCCTTTTCCTCACTTATTTCAATAAAAGCACGGCCTCGTAAAATTACCTGATAATATAAAAATGCCGCCAGTGTAAAGCATGCTGCACACAATATGTACTGGGACAATCCACCGGATTTCTCCGGATGAACAAGGTACATAATCACCAGATAAATATCAACCAAAATCATCTGCACTCTGGTAAACTGCGGTTCCAAAAACATACCTGTCATGGCTATTACTGCAAGGAATAATGGAAAATCATCACTATAGGATGCACCACTGAACAAGGAAATAAGAAATACCAGGGTAGGAAGTGCAATCGCCAATATGAATTCTCTCTTATATAAATCCAAATTCCTTTTTTGTGAAAAGACACTCAGTCCGATAAAAACTGCAAGACACAATCCTATCACAAGCATTGCCGGTGTATTTCCCTTTATAGCATTAATCAAAAAGAAAAGGGAAGCCACAACTACCGGAAGCCACTGCATAATCTTATAAATCCGGTCAACTGTCATCATCTTTTTTGTATTCTTTTGTTTTTTATCCATAGAATCACCTCTTAAGTTTTCCAAATCCAACAATAATTTTACATGAATTTTCTGAAAATATCAACTTGTTTCCTCGTATCGTCTATGAATTTTTTCGTTAATTATTTATACGTTTCTTCCTCTTCCCAACACACAAAAACACCGTATCAATCTGTCGACTGATACGGTGCTATATTCTGTAATCAATTAGATATTAAATAAATCGCTGTATACCTTAAGAGCTCCGTCTGTATCATGTGCAAGAACCTTCTTTGCCAATACTTTACCAAGCTGTACACCTTCCTGGTCAAAGCTGTTAAGATTCCATACAAATCCCTGGAACATAATCTTGTTTTCGAAGTGGGATAACAATGCACCAAGTGCTTCCGGTGTTAACTGTTCACCAATGATAATGCTGGATGGACGTCCGCCTTCGAATTTCTTGTTAAGGTTTTCATCATCCTTTCCGCATGCAAATGCTACAATCTGTGCTACTACGTTCGCACAAAGCTTCTGCTGGCTTGTGCTGCCTTCGATAACAACATCCTGTCCCATCTGATTGTTCTTAAATCCAACAAACTGAAGCGGAATAATGTCCGTTCCCTGGTGGAGTAACTGATAGAAGGAATGCTGTCCGTTTGTTCCCGGCTCACCATAGATAATCGGTCCTGTTACATAGTTAACAGGTTCGCCAAAACGGTTTACGGATTTACCGTTGGATTCCATATCAGCCTGCTGTAAATGTGCAGGGAAACGGCTTAATGCCTGTGAGTATGGAAGAACTGCTGTTGCACCGTATCCAAGTACGTTACGTTCATAAACACCGATTAATGCGTCCAACATAGCAGGGTTCTGTAATAAATCTTCGTTCTTTGCGAGAACGTCTTCTTTTGCAGCACCGTCAAGGAAACGTGCGAATACTTCCGGTCCGAATGCAAGAGATAATACGGCTCCGCCTACACCTGAGGTAGAAGAGAAGCGTCCTCCGATATAATCATCCATAAAGAATGCTGCAAGGTAATCAGAGCTCTTTGCAAGTGGTGATGTTTCACTTGTAACTGCAATCATGTGCTTAGAAGCGTCCAAACCTGCTTTTGCGAGTGCATCTTTAACAAATGATTCATTTGTTAATGTTTCCAATGTTGTACCTGATTTAGATACTAATACGAAAATAGAATGAGCAACGTCAATATTGCTTAATACGCCTGCTGCATCATCCGGATCCACATTGCTGATGAATGCTGCCTGCATCTTTAATGTGTTGTTTACCTTTGCCCAGTTTTCAAGTGCTAAATACATAGCTCTTGGACCAAGGTCACTTCCGCCGATACCAATCTGAACTACCGTTGTGAATTTTTCACCGGCTGCGTTTGTGATTTCGCCTGCATGCACTTTGTTGGCAAATTCTGCAATCTTCTTCTGTTCATTCAGATAGAACTCGCGCTTATTGATTCCGTCAGCAATAACATCTTCTCCCAACTGACCACGTGTTAACTGATGAAGAACCAGACGCTTTTCACCTGTATTGATTACTTCGCCATTGTATAAAGCTTCATACTTTTCAGTTAACTGAGCTTCTTTTGCCAATTTTGCAAGTACAGCTAATACGTTGTCATCTACTGACTTAGCGCCATAATTAAAAGCAAGACCTGCAGCCATTGGTACACTGTATTTTTTTACACGTTCTGCACCATTTTCACCTGTCATTGCTTCTGCAAGATTCACACGTTCCACTTCTGATAATTCTTTATAAGAAGCAAGTGTGTCTAAATTGTTCCAAGAAATCATTTCTTAATCCTCCTCGCATAATGAACACATCAGTTCATTACTCTTTATATTCTTCCTAATAATACATGCTTTATTGAAAAATTGCCACATATTTTGCGATTTTTGCTAACTTTTTTAAATGGATTCCTGTTTTATTCGCCTACATATGGCTCTTTTCTACTATATATGTATCTACATCCATGCAATATCGCTATTATCAAACGCTACACTTAAAAGGCTATCTGTCATCTCCACTTCCTCTTTGCCTTCTACTACGTGTAACAATTTTGCTGTTTCTGTATTTTGTGGCATTTCATCATCCGGTCCAATTTCCATATCCACCTCTTCACCACAATAAGGACACATCATACGCGGTACGATTCTGGTAGATAAAAAACGCATACTGCATTCATCATTTTCACATTCATAAAATCCACAAAATTCAGTTCCTTCCGGTACAAAATACATAATATTTTCTCCTCACATTTCTTCCTATCTCATCTTCAAAGTTCTTCTAAATATACATTTATTCATGTATAATATATGGCAAGCGCATTCTTAGTTTATTATACGAAACGTTTTTTGTAAATCAACATATCATCGGAGACAAACATGAAAAAAATATCATTAGTGATTCAATATATTATTCTTCTTCTAGCATCCGTATTTTTTGTTTTTCCCCTATATTATGCATTTTGTAAAGCTAGCGGAGGAAGAACCGACTTTAGCATGGGGCTGCCCATTCCCGGAACTGAACTTTGGAATAACATCTCTCATATTTTGTTTGAAACCAAGTTCCTTTCCTCTTTTTTCTACACACTAAAATATACTTCTATCCAAACTTTACTAACCTTATGTGTATGCTCTCTGGCCGGATATGGATTTGAACTTTATCATGACAAATCTAAGGATATGTTTTTCCAAATTATCCTATGGACGTTTATGGTTCCATTTACGGTATTTATTGTTCCATTATTTGTCATATTCAGTTCCGTTCATATGATTAACACTACTTCTGCCATGATTTTGCCATTTATCGCTTCTCCGCTGATTATTATGATATTTAGGCAACAATCCCGTAGCTTTCCTAAAGAGCTTGTGGAAGCAGCTAAGATGGACGGATTACATGAACCCTATATTTTCCTGCGCATCTACCTACCAAATATGAAACCAACGATTGCTTGCGGTATTATAGTAGCATTTTTAAACGCATGGAATTCTTATCAATGGCCTGGTATTGTTATGATTCATGAGGAAAAAATACCTATGACAACTTACCTGGATTTAATGGGAAAAGGGGATTTTATGACCATTGTATTACTCAGCATGCTACCTACCTTATTTGTATTTTTCTCTCTGCAAAAATATTTCATTAAGGGATTGGAAGGGATTTTTCAGTAATTAAATAATTTATGCAAAACAGAGCAGCATTGAGATTATTCACCTATTCGTAAACAATTCATTTGCTGCTCTGTTTTTTAAGTTCTATTTGTTACTAATTTCTAAGAGTTTCTTCTTCAGCTCATTTTCCATATTCTGCATTTCCACTTCAGCCGCTCTTCTCTTGGCTCTTCCGTCTGCCTGAATCTTCATGACTTCATCCAATGTGGAAATCAAAGAAGCATTGGTATTCTTTAATGTTTCCATATCTACGATACCTCGCTCGGATTCCTTTGCACTCTCAATAGCCGCCATCTTAAGTGTCGCTGCATTTTTCTTAAGAAGCTCATTGGTCATATCCGATACTTCTCTCTGCGCCCTGCTTGCTTCCTCCGCATGGGTTACACCAAGGGCAAGTACCATCTGACTTCTCCAAAGCGGGATGGTATTTACAATGGTAGACTGAATCTTTTCCACCATCATGGTATCACTGTTCTGTACCAAACGAATCTGTGGTGCCGTCTGGATGGAAACCATTCTGGTTAATTCCAAATCATGAATCTTCTTTTCAAAGCGTTCACAAAGCGCTTCTAAATCCTTTGCTGCCTGAGCATCCTCAGGAAGACCTGTCATTCTTGCTTTTTCCAAGAGTTCTGCCAATTCGTTTTCTCTTGTAGACTGAAGTTTTTTCTTACCGGCAAGAATGTACATAGACAATTCTTTAAAGTATGTAAGATTCAAATCGTACATCTTATCAAGAACCGCTACATCCTTTAATAACTGGACCTGATGCTGTTCCAATGCATCCGTAATTCTGGTAATATTGGTTTCTGCCCTAGAATATTTAACCTTTAAGGCCTCTACCTTATTGGATGTCTTTTTAAAGATTCCTAAAATACCCTTTTGCTCTTCATCAAAGTTTTTCAGTTCGGCAACCACACCGGAAAGCATTTCGCCGATTTCACCCATATCCTTTGTCTTTACATTATCAAGGGCATCTCCTGAAAAATCAGCCATCTTCTTCTGGGTTCCCACACCATACTGTAAAATAGCATTGGAATTATGCAAATCAATCTGATTACTGAACTCATCCACCATTTTTCTTTCTTCTTCTGTTAACATGGATTCGTCCAACTGTTCCTGCACTTCCTGCTTCGGTTCGGTTTCTGCTAACATCTGCTTTTCATCAATTACTTCTCCGAATACTAATGTCGGTACTTTTTCTGTTACTTCACTCATTTTACTTATCCCCTTTTTCAAAATCTGATTTTATATATCCATCCTGTTTTAACATCGTATTTAAAACAGAAATATCTGACTGGATATCCCATGCATGATCCCTGAATAACTCATCCAAAAATCCTTCAAAGGCTCTGTTTATGGTATCCACTGTGGTTTCAATCTCCCGCTTGGTATCGGAAATATTCTTAACCTCCACATTCTGCTTATCCAAATCCCGGTACGCCTCTAACAGCTTCTGGGTCGTCGGAAGATAATAACTTAGCATTTTCTGCAATTCTGCCGCCTGCTCCGGTTTTTCCTCAACTCGGGCAAAAATGCGGGTTACCAGATATTCCATCTTGTCCAGCTTCTCTGACATTTCTTCTCCCGGAATTTCATCATTACATTTTCTGATTATGGCAATATAATTTCTTCCCTCTTCTAAAACAGCGGCTGCTTTTTCCTCGGCCGGACTAAGCAGAGACTTTTCTTCATTATTCTTTTGTTCTAATTGCAATTGCTGCTCATACTGCTTCTGCGTCAGCATATACTGCTCATACATAGCATCACTGGCAATAAAACAGCTCTCCTTCTTATCCAGATGTGCCTGCAAGAACATCCCGTTTTGCATCATCTTTTTTAAATCCCTACGGACATATCTGGGACTTCTGCCTGTTTTACCTGCCATATCCTCTATGGAACAATATAATTTGTCTTTGACAATTGCCACATAATGTTTAAAGCGGTCTACTCGACTTCTAAGTCTGGCACCATAAACACCCATTCCAACTCCTGTGGTCGTAGCAGCAAGTGGCAATAATAATGTATCAACCGGAAAACCTCCCATCATAACAAGCCACATATGCTGCACCAACTGCCATCCACCATATCCCATGGCTCCTAATCCGGCAAGCATCCAAACAATACCGGAAACACTTCCTTTCGGTGTATTGTTAAATAACTTCGGGTCCGGACGTAAATTCGGCTTTGCATAATATACGGTACCGTTATATCGTTCCCACTTCTGTCGGCTACTGTCTGTTGGTTTATGCTGAATACTGCTCTTAGCGGTTACTTTACTCATCCCCTGTTGAAAGCTTCCCGCTGCATCATTTATCACACCGTTAATATTCTTCCCAATATCATTGAGTCCTTTACTGACGTCACTGAGGCTCTTACTCACATCGCCCACCGCAAGTCCCACCGTTTCACCAATGCTTTTACTCAACTCCGTAAAGTCATTGGTATCAATGGCATGTTGAACCTGCTTCTTTATATCTTCTCCAACTTGATACCATTCGTTCTTGTTCATATTTCTCCCCGTGTAACACACATTTATATAGGAAAAGTTTCCCTATCATTTTCACATTATAAGATTATACGTGAATTTGTAGTAAAAGACAATGAAAAACGCACGTGAATTCACGTGCGCCTCCCATTATTCTTTTTTGTATAAGGCTTCTACTTCCTCACATACATCCTTTAGTTTACAAGTCTGACAATCCATCTGCACTTTTTTTGCCAGATGGTCAAGGGTTTTGGTAATATCGTCTGCCTTTTGCAAGCACTTTTTTGTTTCTTCATATGGGAAATCCGGCAATGTAATAAATATCAGCTTTACCGCTTCTACCTCCGGATGTTTGTGGTATGCTTCACAAAACAGTCTTCCCACTCCTTTTATGGAAAGTCCCTCTTTTAGTGCTTCCTTATGAATGCGGACTGCTTCCCGTTTATTCATTGCTGAAATCCGCATCATATACCCCTTGGGACTGACATGATAACGGGTATAATCAATCCGGCGAATCATCTGATACAGCGCATCGGAATCCATATCCTGGGTATTTTTGACTCTGACTAATGCAATACGTGCATAGGATATATCTTCTTTCAATTCTGACAAATCCTGTCCATACAACAGAATCTCATCACATGGTACTACTGCTTCACTGTCTGTTAACAGAATACCGCTTATTGCTTCTAAATTGCTCCCACCCAATTCATAAGCCATATCACTTTGAAAAATCATTTGATTTTTTCCTTCATCCGGCCACTTCGGACAATGTTCCATATCAAAAGCACAAACAGGCAGCCCTTCCAATAACCCTTCCATTTTTGAAATACAATTATCAAATAATTTCATACCTATAATTTACGCTCTCTTTTTCTTTTGTCGTAGAGCTTCAGTAACCAAGGCTGAATCATTGCCATCATTTTCATATCCAGGTTAAAGAAGTAAACAGTAAATGTAAGTACAAAAAAAGCAACTGCTATAACTACGACCACAAGCAAAATATGTAATAAAACCGGCATTCCTAATTACCTCCTTTTTGACGGGCAAATTCTGCTGCTCCGAGAGCTCCCATTAACTGCGGATCAATCGGCAATTCGATTACTTTCAAACGAAGTACCTTTTGGATAGCATCCTTTAATCCATCGTTTTTGGCACATCCGCCCGTTAAGGTAATACTATCGGTTGCTCCCGCTTTTTTTGCCATTACAAAGCATCTCTTTGCTACGGACAACTCAATTCCTGCTGCAATTTCATCCATTGGTTTTCCCTCTCCTACCAAGGATATTACTTCACTTTCTGCAAATACGGTACACTGTGCCGTAATCGGAATCACATTTTTAGCTTTTAAAGATAATCTGGAAAACTCGTCCAGTTCCATTTCAAACGCTCTTGCCATAGCCTCAAAAAAACGTCCCGTACCGGCTGCACATTTATCATTCATGGCAAAATTAAGTACCGTTCCGTCTGAATCAACAGCAATTCCCTTTACGTCCTGTCCTCCGATATCAATGATTGCCTTTACCGTCGGATCAGCTACATGAACTCCCATGGCATGACAACTGATTTCAGAAATATTTTCGTCTGCAAACGGTACCTTGTTACGGCCATATCCGGTTCCCACCAGATAGGCAAGGTCCTCTGCCGAAGAAAGGTCCGGGACTTTTTCAATTGCCTGATTCAATGCATCCTGTGCACTCAGGACGGAATTAATTCTGCTTCGGATTGTTACATCGGAAACAATCTTCCCGGTTTCATCTATAATTACACATTTGGTATAGGTACTCCCGGAGTCACATCCACCATAATATTTCATAGCTCTCTCCTTTATTTTACCACGAATTAGCATCATCAATGATTTCCAGTGATGCGTCAATCGGTTCCTCCCGCAATACGGAACGCATATAGCGGTTTACATCATCACGGATACTCTGTCTGGAAATTACACGCGGGTCCATTAAGTCATGGTTTACCCATACCAGCTTAATTCCATGTTCGCGGGCACGTTCTTCAAACAGACCATGCATACCGTCCAATGCTTTGCAACTGATATGCTCCCATAAAATAACCATATCTGCATTATAATCTTCACAGAAACGCCACAAATCATCTAAGAGAACCTCATATCCTCCATGGGTACGGTTTCTCATAATCATTTCTTCGTATAATTTTGCCAAATCATAGATTGCCTGCTCTTTGTTATCCTCCGAAAGCTGGTCAAAATAAACAAGACTCAGCATATCTACAAGAGGAAGGATACCCCAACAGTTTTGTAACCATGGTAAGAAATCCGTATAATACTGTGCCTGTACACCCCAAATAATAGCGCGGTGGCGATACTCCGGAACCAGCATTTCCTTTTTCTTAAAAGATTCCTGTGCCAGACGGGTAATCTTACGGTCAGCTTCTACGAATGCCGGAACACGTCCTGCAATTGCCATATACGTAGTTTCCGAATAAAGAGCCAGGTTTGCACCGATTACCTGTGGGTAATCCGTACGTGATAATTCCATCCAACCCATACGGTGTCTGGTTTCTTCATTGAAACGCTTAATGTTTTCAAAATAAGCATCCCAATCCCATTTTTCTCCTGTATTATCTTCAATAAATTTGATAGCATCACGGATTTCCTGAGCCGCGTATTCCTGTACTCCGTCTTCTAAGTGACGAAGTGGCGCCGCAATCTGGAAACAAGGTATTCCTTCTTTTTCATAGCGTCTGGTCAAGATACCGTTACCCATAAGGGAACCGTCACAGGTAGTATTACACTGCACCACGCAGGCACCAAAAATCGGAATATCATCATCAATAACAACACCGGCTTCCGCTGCAGGCATCGGACATACATCACCCGGCAATCCCATTTCCTGTACTACATCCAGATAATGGGTTACTGCATCCCCTCTAAGAAGAACCGATACATATACTGCTGCCGTTTCCCAACTTACACTCTTTAAATTTGGGAAACCGCACATGATGGCAAACATTTCATTCTCATCCAAAACAACTATTTTCTTAGAAAGTTTCTGATCGTTTCCACAATATTTGTCCGCTTTAAATGCATTAGTAAGTAAGAGAGCAACATCCTCTGCCACCAAATCATATTCTGCATGGGCAATACGAAGATGGTTCCCTCTAAGACCTACGGTATGCTTATCAATCATCATAGGCACCGCCAGATAATTTGCCATCCAGCGATAACGGAAAAAACCTTTAATATTGGAAGGCTTCATCATAAATTTGACAAGCATCCACATGATTTTTAACCAACAGGAATAATCATATAAGGTATCCTTTACACCACGCCATTCGCGGCGTTTCCGAACTTTTCCTCCGCTATAAAGGTTCCCCAGTTTTTCGCTTCCGATTTGTTTTCCCATTACTTGACACCTCCCTGGATTTTCTTGATTTCAATACTCTCCACAAAGGCCTGTACACGGGTTCTGATCTGTCCTGAATTACCTACTGCATACGGACGGTCAATGGATAATACCGGATAATTATACTCTTCACGCATAACATAGGTACCCACCATTCTCTCATACGCCCACGGATCACAGAATTTCATCTGCTCGTAAATAATACCGTCAGCCTTATACTCCTGCGCAATTTCATGTACATACTCTCTTCTGCGGTTCATCTTTTCCGAATTCATATGTCGCGGACACATGGAAGCCATCATGTAATGGCGGCAAATCTGTGTCAGTACATCTTCACTGTCATGTAATATGATTTCTTCACGTCCCGGAAGCGAACCATAACAAAAACGGTCTCCCACTACAAGCGCACCGGAATCCTCAATAAGCTTTACCATATCGACATCATCAATTTCCGAACCAACCAATACTACACGGGCACGATACGGTGATTTTTCATCCGGTTTACGGTTTTTCACTTCTTCCAATGTTTCTTCCAATTTTTCAATCAATAAATCCTTTGGACATACATAGGTTGCCATACAAATAATATGGAACTCATACCCGGTAATCCTTGGATTCTCTTCCTTACGGAAATTACCAATTTCCGTAATCAGTCTGCATACCTTATTATGCTCCTCCACAGCCTTACGCAACGCTTTATCCGAAATATCAACCCCGAAATTTTCATGAAGTGCATTCAGCACTTTTTCCCGACATTCCGATACATACAGATTCAATGCGTTTTCGTCTGCCTTCATAGGAACTTCCAGATAACGGTAAAAGAATCCTTCGTTATCCATAGTATTTAATAACTCCATATTTTCTACACACCGGTTAATCATGGTACATCCATCCGGTGCAATTATACAGTCTAAAAAGCGGAAGCCTCCTTCAATGGCCCGCTCCAAAAGCGCACGGGAATACTCGCACAAAAAACTTGTTAAATAGTATGTTCCCATTTCCATAGAACCGGTTCTGGGAGCACGCAAACGCACAGCAAAAGTATCCTGCAGGTTCAGTAACACCTCCGGAACCTGGTAGCAAATGCTTCCCACACATTTACGACCTTGTGCTTTTGCTTCACGCACTAAATCATTATCTGCATCATCTAAAAGACGTTCAAAATAATACAGATGTGTTAAGTCCTTCATTCCTTCTCTCCTTTTGTAACGATTCAACTTACAGTAAACCCAATTTATCCAACGCTGTCTGTAATCCCTGTATCACAGATGCTTCTTTATCCATGCAAAACACACTGTTTCCCTGCATATCACATAAAGTCATTTCACGGTCATCCGCAATATAGGAAAGAATGTCTAATTCCCCGGGATGAATATGTTCTTTCAATGTTAAGTCCGGTATGCGGTTTACAATTAATCCCGCCTGCTGTGGCATTACCAATTCTTTTGCCACTTTGTATATGGTCTGTGCTACCTGAAGTCCCTTTTGACTCGCATCCGACACCAATACTAAATGGGTTACTTTCTCCATAACCCTGCGGTTTACCTGTTCGATTCCTGCCTCCCCATCAATTACCACATAATCAAAATGGTCGGCAACCTGACTAATCATTTCTTTTAAATATCCATTTACTTTGCAGTAACATCCCGCCGACTCCGGCCGCCCTATCGCTAAAAAGGATACATTGTTTATCTCCACTAATGCATCAAACATACGGTATCTGGCCTCTCCCAATAACGCCAATGCCGTATCCAATGCACCTTCTTCAGCCTGTTCCACAAATTCTTTGCGGATATCATCTACTGTAGACACCACTGTAACTCCCAGCGCTGTTGCCAATCCCACTGCCGGATCTGCATCAATAGCAAGTATCTTCTTATCCGGATGCATTCCTGACAAAAGACGTACTGTCAGGGCAGAAAGGGAAGTCTTTCCAACTCCCCCTTTGCCCACGAATGTTACAATCTTTGTATTTGTATTTCGTGTAACCATCGCTTATTCCACCAATATTTCTTTGATATTTACTTCATTTCCTGTCAGCAGATACGTGTTCATGCTCTTACAGTGTGGACATTCCTTACCATAAGTAACTGTTTCATAGTCCTTACCACAGTCCTCGCAATGGGTAACGGCTTTGATACTCTCCCACTTTAGCTCACAACCGTCTAACAGAGGTGTTTTTTTACAGTTCCAATCCCACACATCTACCAAATACTCCGGAATGACTGTAGACACCTCTCCGATTTCTAAGGTTACACTGTGCACATGCTGTACTCCGTTTTCTTCTGCTACCTTTTCAACACGCTTTGCAATGTTGAAAACAATTCCTAATTCATGCATATTCTAGTCCTTTTTTACAACCTTGATAATAGATTCTCCCAAACGCTTACCTGCCATTGGAATAATCGCTTTAATCTTGTCTTCTGCTTTCATCATGGTCGAACATTCCGGATGGTCACGTTTTAAGCGGATGGCATCAAATTCACACTTGGTAGTACAGATACCGCAACCGATACACTTATTCGGATCAACCCAGCTCGCACCACATCCCAAACAACGTGAAGTTTCGATCTTCACCTGTTCTTCCGTTAATGTCTTGTGCGCATCGCGGAAAGAATGATGCATATCAATGGTTTCATCAAATCCCGCATCCTGACGTCCTGCCGTATCGTAGCTGTCAATTACAATATCATCCTTATCCAGCATAATGAAATCACGACGGTTACGTCCAATTGTCATATCAGCGCCTACATGTACATAACGATGTAAGGATTCTGCTGCACACTTACCTGTCTCAATAGCATCAATGGCAAATTTCGGGCCATGGTATACATCACCGCCTACAAAGATATCCGGTTCTGCTGTCTGATATGTTAAGGAATCCGCTACCGGATAATTGCCATGATGGAATTCTACCTTAGTACCTTCTAACAATTTACCCCATTCAACTGTCTGACCAATTGCAAAAATAACATGGTCAGCTTTTAACGTCATTGTTTCATTTTCATCATATAGCGGAGCAAATTTATTTGTCTCAGGGTCAATAGTTCTGGTACATTTCTTAAATACTACTTCTACCACATGACCATTTTCATCCTTAATGAGTTCCTTTGGACCCCATGTGTTACAAATATCCACCTTTTCTTCCAATGCCTCAGCAATTTCTTCTTTGGAAGCAGGCATGGTTTCTCTGGATTCCAAACATACCATGGATACTTTGGATGCACCGAATCTGGTAGCTGTTCTTGCACAGTCAATGGCTACATTACCACCACCGATAACAACAACATCTCCTTCTAATTTCTGTTCCTGATTATCGGTTGCCCGACGAAGGAAATCTACTGCAAGTTCGGTTCCCTTTGCATCATCCCCCGGCACTCCCGGAAGTCTTCCTCCCTGGCATCCGATAGCAATATAAAATGCCTGATATCCCTGTTTTCTTAATTCTTCAATTGTAATATCCTTGCCCACTTCAACACCGCATTTAATTTCTACGCCAAGAGCACGGATTACTTCGATTTCTGCATCAATAACGTCTTTTTCCAACTTATAGGAAGGAATTCCGTATGTTAACATACCACCCGGGCGTTCACTCTTTTCAAATACCGTCGGAAGATAGCCTTTCGTCGCAAGATAATATGCTGCAGAAAGACCTGCCGGTCCTGCACCGATAATTGCAATCTTTTGTTCCCAATGTTCTTTCCGGTTAGATGCAATCACAACAGGAGGTATATATCTTGTTTCTGCTTTCAAATCTTGTTCCGCAATAAACTTCTTTACTGCATCAATAGCTACTGCTTCATCAATCGTTCCTCTGGTACAAGCATCTTCGCATCTCTTGTTACAGATACGTCCGCAAATTGCCGGGAATGGATTATCTTTCTTAATCAACGCCAAAGCTTCCTGATAACGGCCTTCTGCCGCCATCTTAAGATATCCCTGTACGGCAATATGCGCCGGACAAGCTGTCTTACAAGGAGCAGTTCCCTTATCATAACAATTCTTACGGTTATTATCGCGATAATCCGGATCCCAATGTTCCTTACCCCATGCAATTCCGTTTGGAAGTTCCTGCTTTGGATAGGTTACTTCTCCCTCTTTAGTACAAAGCTTCTGACCAAGCTTTACTGCACCTGCAGGACAAGCCTCTACACACTTACCGCATGCCACGCATTTTTCTTTCACTACTTCTGCAGTATAAGCACTTCTGGAAAGGTTTGGTGTATTAAACAGCTGCGATGTACGAAGCGCATTACAAATATTTACATTACAGTTACAAATACCGAAAATCTTATCTTCGCCATCAATATTGGTAATCTGATGTACAAATCCGTTTTCTTCTGCCTTCTGTAAAATACGGATAGCCTCTTCGTATGTAATATCATGACCTTTTCCGGTTTCACGGCAATAGTCTGCAAAATCACCCACACCGATACACCAGCACTGTTCATCATCCGCACAACCTTCACCTAACACAGCACGGCTTGCACGGCAGGAACACTGTCCTACACCGATATGGCCTTCGTATTTCTTTAACCAATAAGAAAGATGCTCGATATCCAATGTCTGATTTTCCATCTGGATAGCCTGTTCAACAGGAATTACATGCATTCCTACACCACCACCGCCAGGCGGAAGTAAATGTGTTACACCTTCCAATGGAATATATGTCATTCTTTCAAAGAAATGAGCCACTTCCGGATTGTCATAGAGTCGCTTATTTCCCTCCGGCCCTTCTTCCATATTAAATAACTCTGCACTTCCCGGTACAAAAAGCGGTAAACAATAACGTCTGTCCGTCGGACCTTCAATCGGACCATTATGATCATAGTTGTTACCGTAATCGTATTCTAAAAGACCGATATAACTCATCTCATCCAACAACTCCTGGAAATGAGCCTTGTCTTCTTCTTTTACCTTACAGAGTTTCCATAATTCTTCCGTTGTATAATGATGGCGAAGCTTCATGGCAAGTGCAATGTCTGCCATCTCATCTGTTACTAAAGATGCTAATCCCCAGTATTCCGGATCATCTGTCGTAATTCCTGTAATCTTGTGAACCACAACATCTGTAATCTTCTTACCAAGTTTGATTATTTTCTTTCTTGGCTCTTTTTCCCCTTTATGAGGTGGTGTAAACGCACGCTGGCGCAATTTTTCATCAATCATCCCATTTGCCTCCTATAAATTTAACCTCATACTAATGTCACTATTATACCATTCCGTCATTTTCCTGTAACGATACGAAACTACGAAAACGTATCATTTTCGCCAAATTATGTCACAATTTTTCCTGCTTTTCGTTACTTTTTCATAAAAAAATGTCGAAGCATACTGCTTCGACATTCATTATAAATTAATCCATGTATCCTTTACCTTTTCGGGCATCAGTTCATAAAACAAATCCGCCATCTGCGAAGTGGATAGTCTGGAAGAATCGTATAACCACTCTTCGATAATTGCTACACATCCATAACAATAGTGGGCAATCATGTATTCCTCCTCTTTGCTGATTTCATCCAACTTCTTCGAGGTCATATAACGGGATTTTACAATCCAATTGGAATATTCGAATAAAAAACTGGAATGGGCATTCTGTCCTGAAGTCATAAACGCCTTCCGGTAATACTCCTTTTCCTGCTCGATTTCCTCAAACATGTAGAACAAAAACTCCCGCCAGTCCTTGCATGGGCGCTGGCCGATAATACGCCCCGCTATGGCTGTAGAATTGTAGTTAAGCACATCGTACTTATCCAAAAAGTAACGATAAAAAGTAGCTTTGGAAATACCGCTGTGCTGTATGATTTTTTCCACGGTCAGCTTATCAAATGGAATTGTCCTGCTTAATTCATAAAAGGATTCCCAAATCCGCTGCTTAGTGTCTTTCTTTTCCCTGATACCCATTTCAGTCCTCTTGGTAAACAAAATTTTCAAATCCGGCTATTCCGCCCGTTTCTTTAGTGGAATAAACAAATAATCCAAAACGGCAGCCGGTAAAATGATCCAATTTAAAATAAAGCTTATGGGTAATTCCTATCTTCTGATATTTGTTTTCTTCTTTATCGAAGTAGAAAAACTCCGCTTCATCTTTCATATTAGTGAAATTTACCGCTATTTTCAACCGGAATTTGTCATTCGCTACAGGAATAATCTCCCATTCTTTTCCCTGTGTATTATCCATTGCAAAGGAATTCATATCACTGTTATCAGCTTCTTTGCTTACCATTACCAAATAGGTCTGTCCTTCCCTTTTGGTAACTCCCACAAATCCATAACAGCCCTGAAATGCACAAAGACCCGCATAGTCTCCATCCCTAAGTCCGCTTACATCAACCGTTACTTCTCCTGTACATCCCGGATACAGCATTCTCTGGGTAAGCACATTTTTGGCCTGTGTTATGCTCTGACATGTTTTTGCAGTCCGAATCTCCAATCGACCCGCTTTCCTGTCATGCTTTACCAACGACAAATCAGGTTCATGATTAAACTGCCATACACTCTTTAAGCCAAAGCAACCATACAATCTTGCTTTTTCTTCCTCTGACAGCTTATCCGGCACTATAAAATCATCACTCGCAATAAGCGGTGTATACTCATATTCCGGTCTTGTACTTATAATCGGGAAGTTTTCGGGTATTTTTCCGTTCTCGCCAAATACCGGAAAATCATTTTCCCATTTCACAGGAACCAGCACCGGAATTCTTCCTACGGCACCTCTGTCCTGGAATAGAATACCGTACCACTTTCCGTCCGGTGTATCTACGATACCTCCTTGGGCAACTCCCTGGTAGCAATAACCTATGTCATCATTAACCACGTCGCAGCCTCTAAACTCTCCATCCAAAGAATCTGCTACAAAGCAGGCCTCCGTACGTCTCCACTCTCCAATTAAGGAATGAATCAAAAAGACGTAATATTTTCCGTTTATCTTATACAGATGTGCTCCTTCATAACCAAGACTTGTTTTTTCACTGTCCTTAATAATCATACGATGGAATCCACCCTCTTTAGCTGCCGTCAAGTCTTCGTTTAATTCGGTCAAATAGATCTCTCTGTTTCCATACACAATATATACTCTGTCATCCTCATCAAATAACAGGGAGCAATCATGGAAAAAGCCCTCAATATTGCTCTTTGCCCATGGTCCGGTAATGGAATCTGACGTATACAGATATGTTTTTCCGGTATCGTTAGCCACAAAACAAATGTAAAAACGTCCTTTATGATAACGGATAGTAGTCGCCCACATTCCCTTTCCGTAGACATTCTCTCCTCCCTCTAACTGTTGGGCAGGAGTAGAATCCAATTTATCATATACATAAGTAAGATGCTCCCAGTTAAGCAAATCATAAGAGCGCAGGATTTCACATCCCGGCATAAAATGCATGGTTGTGGATGCCAAATAATAGACATCCCCTACACGGATAACATCCGGGTCCGGATAATCCAATCCGGTAATGGGATTTAGTGGTGTACGACTCATTTCCATTCCTCCTTAATCAGAAAACTGCCCCGCTATGTGCGGGACAGTCCTAATACAATTATTTACCGGCAATCGCTGCCTGTGCTGCTGCAAGTCTTGCAATCGGAACACGGAATGGTGAACATGATACATAATCAAGACCAATCTTGTGGCAGAATTCTACGGATGTAGGATCTCCACCGTGTTCTCCACAGATACCTACATGAAGGTTTTCGTTAACCGGCTTACCAAGCTTAATAGCCATCTCCATTAACTTACCAACACCTGTCTGGTCAAGTTTTGCAAATGGGTCGTTTTCAAAAATCTTGGTATCATAGTAAGCATCTAAGAACTTACCGGCAACATCACGTGAGAAACCGTATGTCATCTGTGTTAAGTCATTGGTACCGAAACAGAAGAAATCAGCCTGAGCAGCAACTTCATCCGCTGTTAAACAAGCACGTGGGATTTCCATCATAGTACCTACTTCATAGTGAAGCTCAGCACCTGCTGCTTCGATTTCCGCATTAGCGGTAGCTATAACGATATCTCTTACAAATTTTAATTCCTTTGCATCACAGGAAAGCGGAATCATGATTTCCGGAACTACGTTCCAGTCAACATGTGCTTTCTGAACATTGATAGCTGCACGAATAACTGCTTTTGTCTGCATCTTAGCAATTTCCGGATAGGTAACTGCAAGACGAAGACCACGATGTCCCATCATTGGATTGAATTCGTGTAAAGAAGTAATGATAGCCTTAATATCTTCTACGGATTTGCCCTGAGCATCGGCAAGTTTCTTAATATCCGCTTCTTCTGTCGGAACGAACTCATGTAATGGTGGATCAAGGAAACGGATGGTAACCGGATGACCTTCCATCGCCTCGAAGATACCTTCAAAGTCACCCTGCTGGTATGGAAGAATCTTGTTAAGAGCCACTTCTCTTTCTTCTACTGTATCAGAACAAATCATTTCACGGAATGCCGCGATTCTGTCTTCTTCGAAGAACATATGCTCTGTACGGCAAAGACCGATACCTTCTGCACCAAGTTCACGGGCTTTACGGGCATCTGCCGGTGTATCAGCGTTTGTACGAACTTTCAATGTACGGAACTTATCAGCCCAAGCCATGATTCTTCCGAATTCACCGGCGATAACAGCATCTGCTGTTGGGATAAGTCCGGCATAAATGTTACCTGTTGTACCATCAATAGAGATTTCAGAGCCTTCTGTAAATGTCTGGCCTGCTAATGTAAATTTCTTATTTTCTTCATCCATGTTGATATCTCCACAACCGGAAACACAGCATGTACCCATACCACGTGCAACTACAGCTGCGTGAGATGTCATACCACCACGAACTGTTAAGATACCCTGAGCAGCTTTCATACCTGTGATATCTTCCGGAGAAGTTTCAAGACGTACTAATACTACTTTTTCTCCTTTTTCAGCCCATGCAACAGCGTCATCTGCTGTAAATACAACTTTACCGCAAGCAGCACCCGGAGATGCGCCAAGACCTTTTCCAAGTGGTGTAGCAGCTTTTAAAGCGGCTGCATCAAACTGTGGATGTAATAATGTATCTAAGTTACGAGGATCAATCATTGCAACAGCTTCTTCTTCTGTTCTCATTCCCTCGTCAACCAAATCACAAGCAATCTTAAGAGCTGCCTGAGCAGTTCTCTTACCGTTACGTGTCTGAAGCATATAGAGTTTCTGGTTTTCTACAGTAAATTCCATATCCTGCATATCTCTGTAATGGTTTTCAAGTCTTGCACATATTTCTGAGAATTTAGCAAATGCTTCAGGGAATTTTTCTTCCATCTGAGCAATTGGCATCGGAGTACGAACACCTGCTACTACGTCTTCACCCTGAGCATTTGTTAAGAATTCACCCATGAGTTTCTTCTCGCCTGTAGACGGGTCACGTGTAAATGCAACACCTGTACCGCAGTCATCACCCATATTACCGAAAGCCATGGACTGTACGTTTACAGCTGTTCCACATGAATAAGGGATATCATTGTCACGACGGTATACGTTTGCACGAGGGTTGTCCCATGAACGGAAAACAGCTTCAACAGCACCCATTAACTGTTCTTTAGGGTCTGAAGGGAAGTCTTTTCCGATTTTAGCTTTGTATTCAGCCTTGAACTGACCTGCAAGTTCTTTTAAATCTTCTGCAGTAAGCTCAACATCCTGAGTAACGCCTTTTTCTTCTTTCATTTTGTCGATTAATTCTTCAAAGTATTTCTTACCAACTTCCATAACTACGTCAGAATACATCTGAATAAATCTTCTGTAGCAGTCCCAAGCCCATCTTGCATTGTTTGACTTAACAGCAATTGTTTCTACAACTGTTTCGTTAAG
>JAZSEL010000090.1:0-8629 GCA_045531685.1 Lachnospiraceae bacterium
TCTAGAAAGATGCAATAAATATTTTCCATAGGATGGTCGTTTAAGAATTCCCATAATGCCACTACGGATAATATTATTACCAGCTACCACAATTTCTGCATCCGGATACTTTTTCAAAATAGCCGGCATGGCTTTTAACAGGAAGTGAAATCCCTTTAGCGGATAATCTGCCTGACTGAAGAAAATCCGATGTGGTTTATAATTATCCAAAGACCATTTGCCTTCATAAAAGCATGGTCGCATGGTCTCATTCATGGCATAATATTCTGCATTTGGATTGATTTTTTCACAAAATGACTTATCAAAATCAGTACGTCCGGTTACATTGCCAACCATCTGCAGAGTATGAACTTCGTTCTTCCCACGAAGTTCAAATTTATGCTGTTGGTCTATAATTCCGTCATCCCGGAGTATATCCCGAAATGTACGATGATGAACTACATGCTCCGGAAGCAACGCTTGATATTCTTCTGCACAAAGACTGATAACTCCCTGCATTCCCACAAGTAATGTCTTGGGATTCTTAACCACCTTTGCCATAGCCAGTGCATGTGGATACTCGGTCCCGAATATATGCACAACATCCGGTTTATAGTCATTCACAATAGTTTCAAAACGGGATTCCAAAGCCGGCTTATATTTCTCCGGGGTGTTCATGTCCTCATTAAATCCATAGAATTGTACCTGTACTCCATTCCAGACAAATACATCATGAAAACTTTCTAACATTTCATTTGCAGGAAAAGCAATGGCAAGCTGAACATTTTTAGTTCCACCATCAGCTATAAATCGCTCCAATAGTCCGGTTATCCAGCCTTCCTTCACACTGCTTTCAAATCCCAATTTTTCCGCAATCATTGGCAACATAATATTGCACAACCACAATACACGCATAGGCAAATCTCCCATTTGCAATCTTTGTTATTACCTTCTGTAAATCAAACTTTTCACCGCATTATACGGCTTTGACAACATCGGACTTTCCGCTATTTTTGTCCGAAGTCCGGATAATGTTAAAAGCATAATCAAGCGGTATTTCTTCGCCTTTTTCCCTAAATACTTATCTGTTATCTCCCTATGCTGAAGGGCTGAACGCTTACGGTTCTCCTTGGTCTCTGAGTAACCGCCTCCTTCATAAAAACAGATAACAACAGGCATGGCTTGTGTTCTTGCCTGTTCTTCATAGACACTGTACAAAAAGTGTTCATAATCTGCCCGAACGGTATATTCCGGTAAATAGGCTCTCTTTTCAAACAATCTCTTATCATAAAAGCATACCTGATGACACGGCACATTACGGTAGCAAGTAAAGTCGTTGATTTGAGGAGCACTGGTTATGACCGATTTCTGAATCAGGTTATACTGATTGCCGTAGTAGATGCCGGGAACTAACATCGGAGATGCCATCTTTTCTTCAGACGCTTTCCCCTCTATTTCTACTCCGTTTCGGTCTCTTTTTATAAACTCCGCAACCTTTTTTAGCACATCCCCATCATAGAACAAGTCACCGCAGTTTAAGAACTGCACATACTGCCCCGTCACATGGGTTACTGCCTGATTCATTCCATCATAAATGCTCTTATCCTTTTCCTGTATCAGACGAATCTGCGGATTATTCTCCAGGATATTTTCCTCTGTCAAAAAATCAAGGCTACCATCCTTAGAGCCTCCATCTTTGATAACGACTTCATAATCCGTATATGTCTGCTGTAAAATACTCTGCAATGTCTCTTGTAACCGCTTACCGGAATTCAATGACACCACAACAATACTAAAGAACTTCGTTTGCATATAAATACTCCTGTAAGCCTTCCATAATCCATGTCCGGTACGGCAACACGCGGACGCCCGGCTCTGCTGCCGAACGCAAAAACAGAATAAAATAAATTATTCCCGCCGCTACCATAATACCGATGACCAGTTTCTTCTTTTTTTCGTCCCTAATCTGCCCAATCACTCCCGGCACCAACAATAGGTGGGGAATAGTCATGTAATAGGTAAAACGGGATAACAGCGGAAGAAAATATCCGCATACATATAACAGTAGGGCAAAATTGTTCAGATTAAAATAGATTCTGTTTGCCCTATTATCTGCAATTGCTGTTTTATAAAAAACAAGGCATAAGAGCAGCACCAAACAACTTATTCCGATAGGGGAAATATTACTGATCATACTGGAAACCAATCCCCCATTTCCCGTTATATAGGATGTATTCTCATAGGAAGGATACAAAAGCAGTGCAATCTTCATAATAATATCCTTACCCGGCACGCACGCTGCACCCACTATGCCAAGCACAATATAATGCCATTTCTTTGACACAAAAACTGCCGCCAAATATACCGGAATCACAAAAAGCACCGATTTATGAAACAATGCCGACACACAAATAATCAGCAAAAATTTAACATATTCCTTTTTTACCACATAGTGCAGGGAGTACAATGCCACCGCTAATACGAAGTAATAACGGACCGTATTAAAGGTTCTAAAGTAAAATCCCAACATCATGAACAGGAACATGGACAAAAAGAAATTGTCACTGTCCCTATAAAAAGCCTTTAAAAATAGCCAAATGGTTACAAAGGCAAATTCAGCAAACACAAAAATATAATTTTCACATCCCACAATGGTATAAATCAGCTTTACCAAGAGATTAAACCCGATTTCCGTTACCACATACCCATTTACCCAGATTTCATGACAGGTAATGGCATAATTCTTGTAATCATTACCCACTTCCATACGCAAAGCGGACAAAAGAAAAAGAATCATAAAAACAGCAACGAGACATGCCCTGCTCAGAGCCTGTCTCCTGGTGGTTCCATATGCATTTAGAGGCTGTCTTTTGCAGACATAATACGACAGGAAAATGACTACTGCCGTAATCACGGTATATAAAATCATATTCTGCTCCGCTTACTGTTCTATGAGTTTGCTATTGGTCACACAGGCTTATGCCTCATGACTCATGCCTTTTTTCATTAATTCATACGCCTTTTTAATAGTTATCGGATACTCCTCTTTAAACATGGTATTTCTATGCTTTATCAAAAAACGAATGGCAAAAGGCAATGCCATTTTTCCATATAAATACCGGTACAATACTCCTCTGTCAAAGAAAAACTTTTCTGTATAACCATTAAACCATGTGGATGGTCGTGGCACTTCTTTTCCAATGGTTACGGGAACAGCAATTGCCTTCATTCCCTTTTTTAAGCAATCCCTAATAAAAATGCTGTCTTCTCCATTGCTGTATTTAGCACCGCCGCCAAACAATAAGGAAAAGGTAACATTGCAGCGATGAAGCTTCTCCCTGCGGATAGCAAAGCTGTACGTCGGATAGCGTCCGCAATTGTACCATTTTACCTTAGTCTCCACCTCTGTGTGATAGGTGGCGCGGTCTTCTGCCACATCCATGTTGAATAATAAAATATCTGCCTGGGGATGCTTTTCAAATTCTGCAAGAATTTTATCTACATATCCATCCTCATACACAATATCTTCATCGGAAAACAATACAATATCTGCTGTTGCACGAAGGAGTGCATTATTGCGGGATAATCCTACGCCTTTTTCCTTAAAGTCGTAACAACAGATGATATGACCCTTATGCGCATACTCCAAATAACCATTCTTCTCACACTGGTTAATGACAATGGCATCTGTCTGGAGATTCATCTTACCTGCAACTTCTTCCATATTCTGTTTTACACAAGATACCAATGTCTGAATGGTCATATTCCTATCCCTCTGTTTGGAATTACTGCAGGTTATCCTTTTATAAAAATCAACCTACTTATTTATCCCGTAATATTTTCTTAAAAACGCATCTTCTGCGTCATAGATGATTGCCCCTGCAATCTTACACTCCTGCTTTTCTAAAAAGGCCATCGTCTTTTCCACTACATTACCATTCTTGTCACCCCAAGGAACCATAAGAACAACGCCGCTGCTCTTACGCAGGATATCCAAGTCATCTCCCTGCATGGAAAGAATCCCTTTTATTCTTGCATTGTCTACCTTTGCCAAGAGGGACTCTTTTTCTTTATCTGTTACTGCATTTTCTTTTTCAGCAAATACCAGATAATACTCTTCTTCTTTTAACAGATAGGAGACATTATTTTTTAGTTCTTGTTTACATAACTCAGAGTCTTTTCTTGTAATCATTCCCAAGAAAGGAACTGCAAACCGGTCTGTAAGGTCTTTTTCCACATAAATAGAATCATCCAAAATATAGTAAATTGACCAGATAATGATACCAAGGAATAGTCCCACAACTGCACCAAGAATCGCAGCGTTAACGGTCAAATTCTCTTCCACCACCAGCGCCACTTCTTCCTGACTCCAAAGCTCAATGGTATCCAACATGCTAATCTTGTCCGCAAACTGTCCCATTCCTTTGATGTAGGCCTTGGCAACCATCTGTGCAAACTCAGGATCTTTTGAAGTCACATGCACCGTAAGAATACGGTAATCTCCTAACATTTCTCCTGTGACAGCTGCTTTTACTTCCTCCTTGCTGACAGTGTCCGGCAGATTTTCCATTACCACATCCACTACCGGGTCATCCCGCAAAATGGTATCCCATGTGTAGGCATTGTAATAATTTGGTCCATCTTCCTCTTCGTTGAACGTAATGTAATAATCACTGCTGACACGGTAGATATCTCCGTCGCTGTTCAGCGCTCTTACCACGTTATAGGCACCTGCTCCCAGAACTGCTGCCGCTACCGTAAAGCTGATTACCAACCACACTCTCTGCCAGTATAATATCCAGATTTTTTTGTAATCTATTTTGCGTTCCATGTACGCATCTTCTTTTTCCATTTATTTCATATCCTCATCTGCCTCTTTTTTCATGGCAGTAATCTGATTTTCATCAACACCCTCCGTACTTTCCGGTGTTAATAAGATTTTTAAGGTTAACAGCATTAACTTAATATCCAGCCATACGGAATAATTTTCAATATAGGAAAGGTCCAGCTTCAGTTTGTCATATGGAGTAGTGTTGTACTTGCCATACACCTGGGCATATCCGGCAAGTCCTGCTTTTACCTTCATACGGAATGCAAATTCCGGCATCTCTTCCATGTACTGCTTGATAATTTCCGGTCGTTCCGGTCGAGGTCCGATGAAGGACATTTCACCCTTTAATATATTAATCAGCTGTGGCAATTCATCAATACGCACGGCACGGATGAATTTACCGATTGGGGTAATGCGGGAATCGTTCTTAGCCGCCAGTCTGGCAACTCCGTCTTTTTCCGCATCCACACTCATACTGCGAAATTTTAGAATGTAGAATTCCTTTTCATTCTTGGTACAGCGGACCTGTTTGTATAATGCAGGACCACCGTCATACAGCTTAATGACAATAGCTGTTACCAACATGATTGGTGATGTGATTACCACTAAAATAAGGGAACATACAATATCAATCACCCGTTTGACCAAGCGTTGCTCAATCTTAAGAGAATATTCCCTCGTCAGTAAAATCGGAGTGTCAAATAAATGCAGCTGGTCGGAACCCTTGATAATTACGTCCGAAATCTTCGGCATCATATATACACGAATGTTACGGCTGTAGAAAATTTTCAACAGTTTATTTCTAACTGCCGTCGGTACATCCCAGATAACAACACCGTCGTACTGCTTGTCCATTGCCTTTTGGGTTAATGCCTCCACTCCGGCATCCATGTGTACGCACTCGGCAATGGTATATTTATCCTTACGGCTGCCAAACTTTCTCATGATATCTTCAATTGGATGGTCACCGTAAATTAATAACAGATTCCTTGGCGGGAAAAATCTCCGGTAGCACCGGTTACACAACCAGGTCCACAACGCCGAAATAAGCAGCTGTACCAACACCATAACCGCCAATTGTTTCCATCTTACCAAACGGATTTCCATAAGAGAAATCTGAAAATAAGAAATAAATCCCACACATACCAAGGCAAACACTTGGGAAAAATACACATCCCAAGGCTTTAAATATCCTATCTTTAACCCGCCATAGGTGGTTGAAAAGAACATTAACAGCACGAAATATACGAAAATCATAAGGATATGACCTTTGAATGTGAATTTGTTATGCCATGCCAGCTTCATATGGTATACTTCCAACCAGGTATAAGCATAGATTGCTGTCTGAATCAGCAATCCCATGAAGGACATACACAATATAATTAATCGTTTTAAGGATTCTTTTTTGCCCATAATTATTTGCCTTTCAAATTCCTGTTAAGGTATGTTTTCATATTTATCTTACAGTCTCCGTAATGTGGCGCGGAATGCCCAGCCCACAAAACATACTGCACTTGTAAATAAGGATAACTCTTCCACATGACGGTACAAATACCAGATTCTTTGAATCGCCTTACCCTTATTGGAGGATAAGGATTGGGGCGGTCTCCGATATATGGTGGTTACCTCTGGATATCCATAAGCAAGATATCCCTTTTTCAAAATCTGCCACCAGGTGGCACTGTCTTCACTCGGTACGTTTGGCATTTTTACGAGTTCTTTGCCTAATACTTCCAAATCAAATAAGGTCGTACTTGTAAAAATAACCGTTCTGGACAATGCCTTCTTATAAGTTAGGGTATTCGGAACCTTTACAATCTTACCTGTTCCCCGTCCCCCTTCGTCTCCAAATTCATAAGCAGTAAATACAAATGCCGCTTTTTTTTCTTGAAGAAATGCAAGTTCATCGGAAAGCTTGCTCTCCATCCAGATGTCATCCGCATCCAAAAAAGCTAAGTATCTGCCGGTCGCCGCATCTATTCCCGTATTGCGGGCTTTTGCTGCACCCGCATTCTGCTCCTTGTAAATAACCCGGATTCTGTCGTCCTGTAATTCTTCCGTCACTTTACGCAATACTTCTGCAGAATTGTCTTTGGAGCAATCCTCTACCAGAATCAACTCCCAATCCGTAAAGGTCTGCTTACGCACCATATCAATTGTTTGCTTTATATATTTTTCCGCGTTATATACGGGCGTTACGATACTAATCTGTGCCATACGACCCCCACCGAGATACAATCTGTTGCATTAATGACCTGCTTTCCCTCAGCTATATCTCCTCTTTTACCAAATAAATCGGTCTCTTTTTAACCTCTAAATACGTCTTGGACAAATACTGTCCTACAATGCCAAGACAAAACAGCTGCACTCCACTTACCAAAGAAATAATACACACCAAGGATGGCCAGCCCCCTACCGGGTCCGTCCATACCAAGGAACGAATCAAGATGAATATAATCATTAAGAATGCCAACGCGCAGAACAATACACCCATTACGGAAGCAATTGCCAACGGCACCGTACTGAATGCGGTGATTCCTTCAATAGAGTAAATAAACAGCTTCCAGAAGGACCATTTCGTCTCTCCGTGCATACGTTCAATATTCTCGTATTCAATCCATTTGGTCTCATAACCGACCCAGCCAAAAATACCCTTGCTGAAACGGTTGTATTCACCCATAGCCAGAATCGAATCCACTACCTGACGGGTCATTAAACGATAATCTCTTGCGCCATCCACAATATCTGCTTTGCTGATTTTGTTCATCAGTTTATAGAACATTCTGGCAAAGAAGGAACGGATTGGCGGCTCCCCTTTCCGGGATACTCTTCTGGTGGCCACGGAATCATAGCCTTCCTCTATATAAGAAAACATCTCCGGCAATAAGGATGGCGGGTCCTGCAAATCCGCATCCATCATAACCACATAGTCTCCCTTTGCTTTCTGAAAGCCTGCAAAAATAGCAGCTTCTTTACCAAAGTTACGGGAAAAGGATATCATTTTCACTCTCGCATCAGAAGATGCCAGTTTCTTTACTTCTTCTACCGTTTTATCCTTTGAACCGTCATCTATATAGATTACTTCTACATCCATTTTCTTTTCATCAAAAAATGGTTGGTTCTTCATTAATTCCTCGTAGAAATAATGCACGTTTTCTTCTTCATTATAACATGGTACGATTACGCTTAATAATGCCATGCTTATTCCTCCTCTCTATGAATCGATTATTCATAGAATCTTCATTATCATCTTCATTATCATCTGCACCAATATCCTTTACTGTATCGTGTACAGAATATAGTTATCCGTGGTCCTGTACTGCTTGAAATGACCCACTTCCTTCGGCGCATCTTCAAACTGCTTTACAATAACCATATTACATCCGTATAAATCTGCCATAGCCAAAATGTCATTTATGGTGTCTTCCGGATTTTTCATAGCCTCATAAAAACTGAGCAATTCCTCACTATAACCATCCACAATTCCCAAGTCCATGCCCGGCTGATACAAATCCCTGCCGTATAAGAGCTGTACGGAAGGAATCTCTGTACGCACATATAGCAGAATGGACTCATCGGCTACTGCAAGCACAGGCTGTTCTTCCTGTAAATCTTCTACACTTTCAAGAAGTGCCTTCTGCTCCATTGTACATTTTTTTGAAATCGCATCATTGGAATAGAATCCGAAAAGATTACCGGAAAGACCAATTACCACTGCAATCAATAAAAGCCATACTAGCGCCTGCTTTTCGTCTTTTGACTTATCAATCAGCTCTGCTGCCGCAAATGGAATCACCATCAGAACCGGCACTAACATTA
>JAZSEL010000159.1:0-3124 GCA_045531685.1 Lachnospiraceae bacterium
GGGCAAGGTTGGTGATACCGCTTCTTTCGCTGTAAATACCACCGATTGCCATAACAAACAACGGGAGGGCAAAGGATAAACCGTCAATAATAATGGTATCTATCATGTTATGCTTCCTCCTTTGCTGCTATTTTATCCTGCTCGGCAAGCTGTTCCTTGCTTCTTTTTACCAAATACTGAATAAAGGCACTGCATGCACTGAACAGAAGTATCAAGCCGGTAATAACGGATGCAATCTCTGCATCCAAGCCTGCCTTGGAACTCATGTAAGTACTTCCCTTACTGATAACGGTAATGAGGAAGGACGAAGCCAAGATTCCCACCGGATTGGAATTACCAAGAAGGGATACGGCAATGGCATCAAAGCCCATATTGGCAAGTACTTTTGGCTGGATGGATGAAAAATAACCAAGATAATAGGTCGCTCCGGCAACACCCGCAAGAGCTCCGGAAATGGTCATGGCTAGTACCATGGTTTTCCCTACATTGACCCCCACATAACGGGACGCGTTGCGGTTGCATCCTACTGCCTTTAATTCATATCCAAAGGTTGTTTTGTTAAATAAGAATCGGATTAGGAATACCGCTGCGATTGCCAAAATAATTCCTAACGGAATGTCATACTTGATACCGCCAATCGCTACATCCTTCAAGGTCAGTCTGGCTGTCTGATTAATATCTACGGACTGTCTGGATACCGGGTCCACAAAATTATTATAGATAAAAAACGCAATGATGTATTCGGCTATATAGTTTAACATAATGGAAGAAACTACTTCGTTAATGTTAAATTTGTACTTAAGCCAGCCGATTAAGGCTCCCACCATACCACCGATTACTAATGCAAGGAGTATTACAAGCGGCTTGGCAATCGGTGCTGCCAAAGTACTGTAACCAATTACGACAGAGGTAATAAAACCGGCTGTCAACATCTGTCCGGATACACCAATGTTGAAAAGTCCCGCTTTTAACGCAACGGCTACTGCAAGAGCCGCAAATATCATTGGTGTCAGGTAATCCGTAAAGCTTAAAAAGTCAGATAACATATTTTTACCGCCGGCGTATCTTGCCTTTGGGAAGATACCGGATCCCTGCAACAAATTCAAATAGGCAGAAAACGGATTTTTCCCAAGAAGGGCAATCACCACAGCACCTACCAATAAACTGAGCACGATGGCAAAAACAGGGATGGTAATATTCTGATGCTTTTCATTTCCCAAAAACTTCACGAAAAGCTTTTTTATAGAATTACTCTTTCGTTTCATTCACTCTTTACCCCCATCATAAATTCGCCCACTTCATTTACGGATAATGCCTTGGCGTCGGCAATTTTTAAAATTTCACCATTGTAGATAACGGCAATGGTGTCTGCCAGACTCATAACTTCATCCAATTCCAGGGAAATTAAGAGAATGGCCTTTCCTTTATTTCTTTCTTCAATAATCTGCTTGTGAATATTCTCAATGGCACCGATATCCAAACCTCGTGTCGGCTGCACAAAGATGGTCAGAGAAGACTCCTGCTCTACTTCTCTGGCAATGATAGCTTTCTGCTGATTACCGCCACTCATGGAACGAACGATTGTCTGATTCCCCCTTGCGCTTCGAATATCGTAATTCTTTTGCAGACGCTCAGAAAACAGTTCCACTTCCTGTTGATTGCGAATCCCTTTTCTTGCATAAGGTTCTTGATTATATTTTTTCAACACTAGATTTTCAGCCAGTGAAAAATCTAGTACAAGCCCATAACTCTGTCTATCCTCCGGTATATAGGAAATTCCTGACTGAATACGTCCTCGTATCGTTTTGTTCGCAATCTCCTTTCCATTTAACACAATTTTCCCGGATGATACTTTCTTAAATCCTGCGATTGCATCTGCAAGCTCCACTTGGCCGTTTCCTGCAACACCTGCCACTGCAACAATCTCGCCCTGTCGCACACATAATGACACATTTTTTACAATATCGAATCCATTATCATCCTTCACCGTCAAATGTTGTACAGCAAGAACTTCCTCTCCATACCTTGCACCTGCTTTTTTTCTCTCTGATGAAATTTCCCGTCCGACCATCTTGCTCGCCATCTCTGCGGTACTGGTGTTTCTCACATCCATCACATCGATAACTTTTCCTCTATTTAAAATTGCACAGCGGTCTGCCACTTTTTTTATCTCTTCTAACTTATGCGTGATTAGAATCACTGTTTTCCCCGCCTTCTTTAACCCTTCGATAATTTTGAGAAGAAACTCAATTTCCTGCGGTGTCAGAACTGCTGTAGGCTCATCGAATATTAGGATGTCCGCATCGCGATAGAGCATTTTTAAAATTTCGACACGCTGCTGTACAGAAACGGGAACATCACAAATGCGCTTTGTTGGATCTACTTCTAACCCGTACTCCGAGGACAACCTTGCTATCTCTTCATTTGCCGACTTAATATCTACATATGGAAGTAAACCGAGAAATCGCTTCATCGGCTCTATTCCCATAATAATATTTTCTGCAATCGTGTAATTAGACACTAATTTAAAATGCTGATGCACCATTCCAATGTAGAGACTCGTTGCATAACTTGGAGAGGAAATGATTTCTCGATTTCCTCTCACATAAATTTCTCCCACATCAGGTTCATACATCCCAAACAGCATACTCATAAGCGTGGATTTCCCTGCACCATTTTCACCGAGGAGTGCATAGACCTCTCCCTTTTTTATCTGAATGGTCACATCATCGTTTGCAACAATTCCCGGAAAACGTTTTGTTATATTTCTCATCTCGACAATATATTCTGACATATTTCATCTCCCTGACGGAACAATATCACCGGATTTCATTTGCTCCAATGCGTCATTCAGCTTTGCAATTGTGCTGTCAGATAATTGCTGTCTATTCTCTTCGCTTACAAATCCTGCAGAATCCGTCTCTACACCAAGCAGATAATTTCCTCCTTGGAAACTCCCCTCTTTGATTGCATCCAACTGCTTCTTTACATTCATGTCCATCACCTTCAACACAGAGGTCAGCATCACATTTTGGCTTCCATTTGCACCATTATCATACTGATCAACATCACTTCCGATGCAAAACACATTTTTTGCTTCCTTTGCCGCTGTAAGTACACCATT
>JAZSEL010000111.1:0-35037 GCA_045531685.1 Lachnospiraceae bacterium
GCACTTTTGCATGACACGCTCCGAACCAACATTTTCTGCCAAACAACCGGTGGATAGTCTGTACACATCATTCTCTGCAAACGCAAACTCTAAAACTCTTTTAAATGCTTCCGTTGTATATCCCTGTCCCCAGAACTTTGGGTAAATAAAATATCCTGCACCGACAATCTTACCTACCGGCGTAGTGTCAACCACTGTATACCCCACACTTCCAAGTTGCTCCTGAGTGTCTTTTAATTCCATATGTAAAAAGTAGAATTTTCTATCCGGCTTTCCCATATCATTCAAAACCATTTGGAAATCTTCGCGGGCTTCTACCTCTGTAAACAATTGGATATCCTGCAAATAATACATTGTTTTAGGATCCGTTTTCAAACGATAATATTCAGCAAAATCTGATCTACAATAATCTCTTAGTATTAAACGTTCCGTTTCTAAGTGTATCATTATTATTCCTCTTACTCCCTAATTAACTCTCTTATAGCCTGCTCATAACATTCATCCGGCACATTTGGCCATATACATTCTCCATATTTTTCCGTACAAATCTGCATCGCTCGTCCCAGAACTTTTCCATGCGATATTTTTCCTGTTCTAAGCATAGGTTCCGTAACCTTACACCAATAAGGAGCTATTTGCGGCAATCCGGCTTCATGTATCTGAGCAATTACTTTTTCCACATCATAATCAAGACTAACAAATTCATAGTCCCAGGCATCTGCCGTTCCGTACAAAATCATAAACTGTGTCTTCCCATCCGAGTTTAGAGGCGAACCTACTGCTCCCGGATTTAATAAATGCTTCCCATTATATTCAAACCCATACTGCACATGGGTATGTCCACTCAAGAGATACGCATTCTGTTCCATATCCATAACTTCCTGCGTGTTTTCTTTATCCGGAAAAAGCAGTTCATTTACCCGACGGGGTGAACCGTGACAAATGGTAAGTGGCAGCAGGCCTTCAAATACAACTTCCTTCGTATGCGGCATAGACTTGAAAAAATCCATATCCTTCTTCGTCATGTGATGATAAGAGTAATGAAGCATTCCCGTTGTGGAATTTCCTTCCTCCCAACCGGTTTCACCTCCTGCTTCATAGCCAATCCAATACTCTTCTTTATTTCCTCTTACAAAAATACAATTATATTTTTCCTGTAAAGAATACAAGATTTCCATGGTTCTCTGGGGATACGCCATTTCACCCAGATAGTCCCCCAGAAAAATAAATGTATCAATCCCCTTCTCCAAAACATACTCCAGACATGTTTGGAATGCGATGTAGTTACTATGTATGTCCGAAAAAACAGCAATCTTCATATAATATCCCTCTTTATTGGAAACCACATGTTCCCTATCCCACAATCCCATCAAAAAATAGCATTTCTCTTTATTAAACTATTCTAAAATAATCCCCTTCCATCTTGACTACACTATTATAGCAAGGTTTATTATTTATATAAATAAAATTAGTAATAATGAAAAGGACTTCTAAATGAACGAAAACGCAAAAACAAGAGATATGGGCAGCGGAAGCATTCCCCGCCTCGTCGCTCAATTAGCCATTCCGGCGATTATCGCGCAGATAGTAAATCTGCTTTACAATATTGTAGATAGAATTTACATCGGACACATTCCTGACATCGGGGCTACCGCGCTAACAGGAGTAGGATTGTTTGCTCCGATTCTAATGCTTATTAATGCGTTTGCCATGCTTGCCGGAACCGGTGGCGCTCCACTGGCCTCTATTTCTTTGGGAAAACAGGACAAAGAGCACGCGGAAAAGATTATGGGAAACTGTTTTTCCCTGTTATTACTGTTTGCATTTGCTCTTACGATTGGCTTTTACATCGGTGCTCCGGCTCTGCTTACTTTGTTCGGCGCCAGCGGAGCTACTCTGCCATATGCTGTTTCCTATGCCCGCATTTATATTGCAGGAAGCATTTTCGTCCTCGTGGTTATGGGTATGAATCCCTTTATTACTACACAGGGATTTGCCAAAATTAGCATGCTCACAACCGTTATCGGTGCCGTAATTAACATTATTCTTGACCCGATTTTTATTTTTGTTTTGGGTATGGGGGTAAAAGGAGCCGCACTTGCCACCGTCCTCAGTCAGATGGTGGGAGCTATTTGGATTCTCCGTTTCCTTACAGGAAAAAAGACCACCCTGCATTTGAAACGGGAAAATATGAAATTGAATCCAAAGGTATTCGGTCCATGTCTTGCTCTCGGAATATCTACCTTCGTTATGTTAGCAACAGAAAGCTTACTCTCCATCAGCTTTACCTCCAGCCTTTCCAAATACGGCGGAGACTTAGCCGTTGGTGCTATGACGATTATTACCAGTGTTTCCCAATTGGTTGTTATGCCTATCCAGGGTCTTTGTCAGGGCGGACAGCCAATCATTGGTTTCAACTACGGTGCCGGAAAATATGACCGTGTAAAAAAGGCATTCCTCACACAATTTATTTCCTGTGCGGTTTATGCCATCACCTTTTGGTCTGTTATTATGATCGCTCCAAGTGTATTTGCCGGAATTTTTACGCAAGATACCGCCCTTGTAGAATATACCGCATGGGCAATCCGCATTTACATGGCCGGCATCTTTGCCATGGGCTTCCAAATGAGTTGCCAACAAAGTTTTATCGCTTTGGGACAAGCAAAAGTTTCCCTGTTCCTTGCCTGCTTGCGTAAACTGATTCTACTGATTCCGCTTATTTTCATACTTCCAAACTTCTTTGAAAACAAAGTCTTTGGCGTATTCCTGGCAGAACCGGTCAGTGATATTTTGGCTGCAACGGTAACCGTTATTACATTCTTCTGGCAGTTTAAGAAGATATTGAAAAAGACAGGTACTATAACTGATACTCTTTCATAGATAATAAAAAAAGGACTCCATTAAAATGATATGTACCCTCTTTACCGGACATCCGGTAAGGAGGGTACATATGTCCTTTTCTCCTATAAATGGGATTTTTACACCCCTAAAAGATTAACCAGCAACAACTTAATTATTGTCGCACTTACAAACGCTATAATCGCTGCAATAATCATTTGAATCCCTTTAGGTAATTTTCTAATTATGTCATTCCTTCTTTTCTTTTGCATTTTATATATGAGTCCGGAAGTATACATCATTATCATGAGAACCATAACCATAGCTAGCGCTTCACAATACAAAGAAATTTTTACAAATATTGTATTGTGTAAAACTGCTCCTGAAAGTTCAAGTACACAGTGTATAACCACTGCGATTGTACCGATGATGCTATGAATTCTAATATTCTTGATAATAGTTTCCTTTTCTGTATTTGCATAATCCGATAATTTATCGGCAACTTCTTTTACCTCTTCATTCATAGTCTCGCTTTTCCTTTCTCCATTGATGATTTCAGTAATGCTTACATCGAAAAACTCTGAAATTTCAACCAATAAACTAATATCCGGCATATTGGTTCCCGTTTCCCAACGTGATACGGTTCTTCCGGATACATGTAGGTTTTCAGCAAATTCTTCTTGTGTAATTCCTTTTTCTTTACGTAGTTCTTTCAAAAAAAACCCTATCTTTTTTTGATTCACTCCTGATTCCTCCTTTCATCAACAGATTAATTCAATCAACCCATTAATAACACGACATAAAGCGAGAAAATGCCGTATTACTAATCTGGACACTTCTGTCTATTATTATATTACATACTAATCATCTTCTCCGGGGGCTTTACCACATACGCCACAATCAGAGGAATAATCATCACGATCCAACTAATTGGTTCTGTAAATGCGACACCCTTATATCCCAACACCGGTACCAGAAAGCTGGCTGACAATACCTTTATCATAAGCTCCATAAAACTGGATACCAATGGGATGATTCTTCTTCCCATTCCCTGAAGGGTACATCGGAGTACAAACAAAGGTCCCAACACATACATAAACCAAATCATTACGTTCATGTATAATTCTGCTGCCGAAAGAATTGCTTCATTATCCGTACTGGTAATCCACACGATGACCGCCTTACCAAACAACAGCCAAATAATCTGCATCAAAACCGTCAATCCGATTACCATCAGATTCGAATGACGCACGCCCTGACGTACTCTCTCAGGCTTGCCTGCTCCCATATTCTGGCTGGCAAATGTAGTCATCGCCATACCCACTGTAAACAGAGCAATACCCAAAATATCAAATACTCTTCTTCCCGCTGTATGCGCCGCTACAATATCCGTTCCCAGACTGTTAATCGCTCCCTGCAAAGTAATGGTTCCGATATTTACGATACAACCCATAAGCGCCATGGAAAGGCCTGTCCATATGAGATTTCCGTACTGCCCTTTTTCCGGTTTCCAATCCTCTTTTTTCGGAAGAATCTCTCTAAACTTCTTTAAGATAATGGCACCGCACAGAATTCCCGACATCGCCTGCGCGATAATCGTTGCAAATGCCGCACCTTCAATTCCCCAATGGAACACACTAACAAACAACAAATCCAAACCTATATTAGAGCCTACTGCAATTAGCAAACAATACAAAGGTGTTTTGCTGTCTCCTACTGCTCGAAGCATATTGGCACACATATTATAAAGTGCGGTAAAAACAATTCCTGCAAGAATAATTCTCACATACGCCACAGCATCCGCCATAATATCTGTCGGAGTATTCAGCAATCCAAGAAGCGGTCTAATGAATAATACTCCCGCCATGGTAATTATCAAAGTAATGCACGCTGTTAATATCATCGTTCCCGCTACCGTCTGACGCAGACGCTTCATGTCTTTTGCCCCAAAACTATTGGCAATCAAAATGGAGAATCCCTGCGTTGCACCATTAATAAAAAATATCAAGGTGTTGGAAATTACCGCTGTCGCTCCAACTGCTGCCAACGCACCGGTACCCACATACATGCTTACAATCTTGCTGTCTGCCATATTATAAAGCTGCTGAAAAATCTGTCCAAACATCAGCGGAATGGCAAACATAATAATAACTTTCGCCGGATAGCCCTTTGTTAAATCCTTCATAACTTACAATCCTCTTTTTGTTTTCCCAAAACTAAATTTCTATACTCCTCTTGGTTCCACCAGAAATCCCACTATATCCCATTTACACATTCCAATGCAAAACATACATAATAATACTATAATTAGAAAAATAATCGATACATATTTTTTATGTTTCTTAATAAAAACAACATTCGGCAGTAGTACAAGCGCTACCCATAGCAATAACAATATAACTCCTATGATTCCTGCCGTTCCCTTATCCATGGAATAATCGTATATATAAATTAATCCCGTCACATTGAGAAATATCAAAGTCAGCCATATGGGACTTATAAAACAGGTAATGGCACACCATGCTCCTAAAATAATATTTGATAACTTCTTCACTTGCTCTCCAATTAAACTTTAACTAAATTATGTAAATCATCTATATTATTCAAATAACTGTTTTTCAAGTTCTTCTTTCCCATTTTGATAAGAAACTTTCACTTCATTGTACAATTCATTATAAAATGTAACTGCTGCCATCTCTCTCTTCTTAGCCATTTCCTCTGCTTTTCTTGTAAAAAACTTAGAATATAGCCCCTCCAATTTATATTTATATTCCTGAAAAAAAGAAGGCTCCGTGTCATCTTCTCCGGTTGAAACCGTTCCATCCGGCAAAAGAGAATACAACGGCTCCGACACCTTTCCCTTATAAAGCAGTGTCCTGGCAATTCCCATTGCACCTGTCACATCCAGTTTGTCCGCATCAAACAATATCTTTGCCTCCAATGTCTGTGGCAGATTATTCTCTCTATATCTATGCGTAAAAATGCAATACCTTACCTGCTCCGCAAATTGTACATCAAAACCATTTTCTACCAAAAACCGATACGCCTTCTCACTCCCTGCCTGCGCATGACATATCTTAGGATTCTCAAACTGCTCCTTTCTCCCGATATCATGCAGCAAGCTTGCTGTAATCAGCACATCATAATCTACATTTTCCTCTGTTTTCGCAATTCGTAGTGCATTGTATAACACCCGATAAATATGATCTTCCCCATGCGCACTGTCTCCCATACAGGAAAGCATATAATTTTCAATCAACTCGTAGTTTTCTCTATTCATAGCTTCTTACACCACCACATATCCCTTTTCCTCTAATGCTATTATCGCCTTCTCAAAATTATCTTCCTTCACAAGTACATAGTCCGTATTATACGTGGACACCACAAAAATTCCGATTTCATTCTCAGCCAGTATCGTCGATATTTTTGCCAGAATTCCAATCAATGAAAAGTCAAGCTCTCCCTGTATTCGAAATCCTTTCCATCCGTCTTCTCTATGTGTAGTATTATCCGGCACTTTTTCTGTAAGGCATACTAGTGATAATTCTTCATCGGTTTTCCCTATAAAACAAAATTCCTGTAATAAATCCACCTGTGTAAAGTCTTCTACTTTGCATACTGAAAAGTTGTGACTAAGCTTTTTAAGTTCCATGCTTATCTCCTATACTCCCTAATTAAATGATGATGATACCAAACCATCCCGCCAAGCGGTAGCACCACTCCGCCACATCATAAAATAAGATAACATTTAAATCTGTAGATTTTTTATATAATTCCCTAAAGAATTTCGGAAATCTTACCTCATAGCAGATTCGGACACCTTCCAATCTATATACTCCTTATCTCGGATATGCATACTCTACACATATCGCATATATTCTTCCATATGCCTTCGAAGAAATTATTTTTTCCCGATAATCAGAATATGCTTGCTTACACAACTCCGAAAGTTCCTTACAATCTCCCTTTTCTTTTCCAATTTGCTTTGCTTTTTCCATATAATAAAGCTCTTTTGTTGTTAATTCCTCTTGATTACTCATATACACTTTCCTCCCCAATCAATACCGCACGGCATGGTGCCCCGTCACACCCTGCCAGATTCAGCGGCGCCGCGCAGAGAAGGTATTTTCCCTCCGGCACATTACTCAAGACAACTCCCTCCAACAACACGACCTCTGCTCCCAGCAGAATCTTATGTACTTCCATCGGGGCATTCTCCGGTCCAACAGTCTGACTCTCATTTCCGATTAATTTAATTTTTGCCTCTGCAAAAATGCGCGCTGCATCTGCCGTTACTGTTGCATTTCCTGCAATCAAAATTCTCTCACCGGCTCCGACTCTTTTTGCTTTTTCCAAAAACTTCTTTGCGTCCTCTGCTGTTATATCTCCTTCATGCCACGCCACATAACAATCCCCTGCAAAGAAATCCAATGGAATTTGTTCCACGGTTTTTCCCTCATTAATAAAATGAAATGGTGCATCCACATGCGTTCCATTATGCGCACACATGGAAAATGATGTCAGATTGTAAAGCGCTCCCTCTGACATTCTGCTTTCTTCTTTTATCAATGGCGCCGGATCTCCCGGATACACCTTGCATGATAATACTTCCTGTGAAATGTCGTAGATCATAATCATATCCTCTTATTGCAACACTTTGCTCTTCCTTTCATTCTATTCTGACAGAAAACCACTGTCAACTTGCACAATCTTTTTTTATCTGCATATATCGACTTTACATTTTATCTCACGTATGCTTTACTAATTTCAAAACTTAATTAATCAAGCTAATAATTTATTCTAAATTGTATAGCTGATACAAGTTCGGTGGACATATAGGGCTTTTTTATCCCTGTATGTCCACCGAATACTTTCTATTTCTCTTTTTCCCATACCTTAAGCTGTTATTATGGACATATGCAAAATTTCTTCTTTGAAATGTCCACGCATCCTTAAGAGTTTTCCATTTTCTTTCCCACACAAAAAGGACCGGATGAAAGTCCGGTCCAAAGTTTCAATATTCTAAGCCTTCGTCAATCTTCCATAAGACAACTACTGCTCATCCTTATAAGACTTTTATGCATTCTGCTTCTTAGCCATGCCAAGTAATACGGCAAATACAACTACTAAAGCAACTGCACCTGCTGCCAAGCCGATAAATCCATTCTGTGCAATACCTGCTACTAAAAAGCCTACACAACAAGGAGCACATACTGTCAACGCATATGGAATCTGGGTAGAAACATGTTCAATATGCTTACACTGTGCACCTGCGGATGACAGGATAGTAGTATCGGAAATAGGAGAAATATGGTCTCCACATACAGCACCTGAAAGGATAGCTGCTACACATACCGGTATCATTCCGCTTGCATCACCAAAGATTGCAATTGCGATAGGGATTAAGATACCGAATGTTCCCCATGATGTACCTGTTGCAAAAGCAAGTCCTAATGCAACCAAGAAGAAAATTACAGGTAATAACATAGCAATTGTTGCATTGCCGCCAACTACTGCGCTTACAAATCCACCAATGTTAAGATATTCTTCGCTACAGATTCCTGATAATGTCCAAGCAAGGCAAAGAATCATAACTGCAGGAGTCATAGCCTTAAATCCTGCTACAAAACAATCACAGAATTCTTTGAAAGTAATAACTTTTCTAGGAACATAGAAAAGGAATGTAACAACTAATGCAATGAATGAACCCATTACCAAACTTCTTGCAGAAGAGCAATCAGCAAATGCATTGATAATGCCTACGCCATCCATGATACCACCTGTGTATAACATCATGGCAACACAAGCTACGATTAATACGATAATAGGAAGAAGTAAGTCGATAACCTTTCCTTTTTCAGAAACTGCAACTTCCTGTTCCATAGCTGCTTCTTCGATTCCAAGGTCACCGGATTCTTCTACTACTTTCATCTTGCCGTAATCAATACCCGTTAAGATAATGAATAAAACAAATGCTAATGTAAATAACGCATAGAAGTTAAATGGAATTGTCTGTAAAAATAATGAAAAACCATCTAAGGAAGAGCCTTCCGGTAAAGAAGAACCAACTGCTGCTGCCCAACTGGAAATAGGAGCAATGATACATACAGGAGCTGCTGTTGAGTCGATGATGTAAGCTAATTTTGCTCTTGTTACTTTATAACGGTCTGTTACCGGTCGCATTACTGTACCTACAGTAAGACAGTTAAAGTAATCATCTACGAAAATAACAACACCAAGAGCTGCTGTTGCAAGTAAGGAACCCTTCTTAGTCTTAATACTCTGGGATGCCCATTTCCCATACGCTCTGGATGCACCGGATTTAGTAATCAGTGCAACTAATATTCCAAGTAATACAAGGAAAATTAAAATATCTGCGTTGCCGCCGATTTTATCTCCCATAATCTGGAATGTGGTATTAATAGGAGTAATGATTCCCGGCTGATAGAGAATCGCTCCGGCAAAAATTCCGATTAACAGTGACATATAAACTTCTTTGGTAATCAATGCTAAAACAATAGCGATTACCGGTGGTAAAATAGACCAAACTGTGGCACTCATTTATTTACCCTCCTCTTTCTCTTTTGCTAAATATGTATCTAAAGAACATTTGAAAAAATTTTACCATATAATGATTGTTAATAAAAGACAAAATCCTTCTTCTTTCGCTAAAATATTGTATTTCAAGTTCCATTTTTTACCTCTTACCTCTCATTTCTTACCTCTTAGGAATAACACATTTACAGAGATAATAAAACTGATACAATAAAAGCAACTTAAACATTTGCTAAGAAAGGCATGGTTACAAAGTGAAACTACGAATTGAATTCGATGATAATTTACAGGAAGAAGAAATTATCATCCGATGCCGCGAATTATCGCCCCAGATAGTTCAGTTAAAAGAAGCGGTCTCGGAATCATTACAAAAAAATGAGGTAATCTCTTTCTATAAAGGAGATACCCGCGTATATCTGTCTCTGGAGGAAATCCTATTCTTTGAAACGGAACAAAATACGGTATTTGCACATACCATGGATGACTGCTACGAGATTCATCATCGGTTGTATGAGTTGGAGGAACTGCTCCCTTCCTATTTCATGAGAGTATCCAAATCCACCATCTTAAACACCCGGCAGATTTTTTCCATTGATAAAAATCTTTATTCCTCCAGTACCGTCTGCTTTAGGCAAACCCATAAACAGGTCTTTGTATCGCGGCACTACTACAAACCATTAATTGAAAAATTGGAACACAAACGGGCCAATACATAATTTGAAATCAAAGAACAACGAATTATTTAGAAAGAAGAGGTAAGTATTATGAATGAAAGAAATGATTTAAAGGTTTACAAATCTGAATCCAAATTTGACAAGGGCAATTTATTCTGGGGCATTTTCTTTATTGTGGCTGCTGTCTTTTTAATCATAGGAAAGCTTGATATTTTTTCCGGCTTTAGTGTTATGAAACTAATTATTACCGTTTTTCTTGCTGCTTGGTTTTTACAGAGTATCGGAAAAAGAGACTTTGGTGGAATCCTTTTCTCATTGGCGTTCCTTTGCATCTTGTATGATAACTTTTTAGGCATTGAGTCCTTGACTCCTTGGACAGTCCTCGGTGCTGCTGCCTTTGGTTCCATCGGTTTGTCTTTCATATTTAAAAAGAACCCACAACATATTTTCTATCAGAGACCGGAACATATAAATACAGTTGAAAATATAGAGAATGGCATTTTTGTTTTCTCAAACTCCTTTGGTGAAAGTGTAAAATATGTAAACAGCAGTGATTTTACTCAAGCAACAATCAACAATTCCTTTGGTGATTCTAAAATCTTCTTTGATGATGCCATGATTCCGAGTGGGCAGGCATATATTAATATAAACGTGAAATTCGGAAGCACTGAACTTTTCTTCCCTAAGACATGGAATGTAATTAATCAGGCAACTGCTTCCTTAGGTGATATTAAAGAAAATAACCATAACAGCTCCACAGGTTCTCCTACTATTATTCTCAGCGGACAGGTGGCATTTGGTAGCGTAACCATTACTTATGTGTAAAGCTTTTTAATAAAAGGATCTAAAACAAAAAGGAATCCCGCAAAAAACGGAGATTCCTTTTTTGTTACTTATGAAGTTATCTCAAAATATTACTAAGCTGTGCAAACTGCTCCAGAGTCAATGCTTCCCCACGAATCGTCGCCGGTAGTCCCATTTCCTCCAATGCCGACAAGATAGCATCCTTTGACAAACCCAATCCTCCGTTCTGGAGACCATTTACCAAAGTCTTTCTTCTTTGGTTGAAAGATGCCCGAATCAAATTGAACATGAACTTCTCATTCTCAGCCTTAACCGGCGCGTCCTCATACCTGGTTAATCGGATAACCGCACTTCCCACATTCGGTCTTGGAATAAAACAGTTAGGTGGCACATTTGCTACGATTTCCGGTTTTGCGTAATACTGAACCGCTAACGATAACGCTCCGTAATCCTTCGTTCCCGGTCCGACCTGCATTCTGTCTGCCACTTCCTTCTGTACCATAATCGTGATACTCTTAAGCGGCACATGACTTTCAAACAGCCCCATAATAATTGGGGTTGTTATGTAATACGGAAGATTGGCTACTACCTTAATCGGTTGTCCGTTATTTTTCTCTTCCACAATCTTATTAATGTCTACCTTAAGAATATCATCATTAATAATGGTAACATTATCATATTCTTTTAGTGTATCTCCCAAAATCGGAATCAGCGCCTTATCAATCTCAACCGCAATAACTTCTCTTGCGTTTTCTGCCAAATACTGCGTCATAGTCCCGATACCCGGACCAATCTCTAACACGCAATCATCCTTGGTTATCTCGGATGCATCAATAATTTTTTCCAATACATGAGTATCAATTAAAAAATTCTGTCCGAATTTTTTTTGAAAATTGAAATTATACTTTTGTAACACTTCTATGGTATTAGATGGTATTCCTAAATTTGCCATATATTATTCCTCTTACTATTCACCAAAGAAAAATCTCTTTGCATTCTGCGATGTAATCTCTACTACCGCATCATAAGACATATTCTTGATTTCTGCAATCTTTTGTGCCACATAAGGCAGATTCAAAGATGAATTTCTCTTGCCACGGTTTGGTACCGGTGATAAATAAGGGCAATCGGTCTCCAATAACAACTGCTCAATTGGGACACATTCCACTGTTTCCACAAGTGTTCTGGCATTATTGTATGTCAGGACTCCTCCAATTCCAAAATAATATCCCATTTTAGCAAATACCTTAGCCATCTCAGACGAATACGAATAGCAATGAATAACCGCCTTCATATCCGATGCTTCCTGTTTCATAATTTCCAAAGTATCCGCAGCCGCTTCTCTGGAATGAATAATAACCGGCTTGTCTACTTCCTTTGCCAGATGAAGCTGTTTGATAAACCACTCCTTCTGATTCACTTTCTGTGACTCTTCCTTTTCCCAATAATAGTCCAATCCGATTTCGCCAATGGCTACCATCTTATCGCGCAACACGGCCTTTTGTAAATACTCAAAACGTTCCTGCGTCATATCTTTTGTCGCGCTTGGATGAATGCCAACGGTTCCGTATACAAAATCATACTTCTGTGTAAGTTCATAAATCGGATCAATGGACTCAAAATCCGCCGCTACATTTACTATATATTCAATTCCGTTATCCCTCATGGAAGATAACAGACTATCCCTGTCTTCGTTAAATGCCTCATCATCATAATGGGCATGACTTTCAAATATCATATGCTGTCTCCTTTATCCGTAATATCCTTATCATATCACGTTCTTTTCCTATATGTTACCGCTCTTCTATTGTTTTTATAAAAATACAATATTTTTCCACAAAAAATACTTGCAAATATCTAAACCATGCACTATAATAACATTTGCGTCACGAATAAAACGCGCCTCTAGCTCAGTTGGTAGAGCACCTGACTCTTAATCAGGGTGTCCAGGGTTCGAGCCCCTGGAGGCGCACTCGAGCATCGATTTTGTGGACATATGAGCCATGGGGTCGGTGTTTTTTTTACTTATTTATCATGCCAAAAGAGAAAAACAGGTCCGCGTAAGCTAGCTTACAACGAACCTAATTTTTTTCATTCCATATAGGAACCATATCATAATTCCCATTACCCAATAAATAAACTCTTACCGGGAGGTATACCATCTCCGGCCATCTACGTTCTACACCTGCATATTTAAAAGCATACAATCTCGGTCTCAAAAATAACACATACTCATCCGTTTCCGAGAACCACAGGTCTACAGAAGAAACCCATGCTTTTTCCCCGGCATTATACTCTATCGACTCTATTGATGCAGATGCAATGTACCCATCCATCTTTCCAATTGGTTTCGGTGTGTAATAATATTTCTCTCCCATACTGAAAAGTTTTCCGATAAAAACAAACCATAACGGTACGCTATATGTTAACCCCCACTCTAATTTGTTTCCCGTAACACCAAGTATAATAGGTAGCAACGCCGCTAAGAAAGACAAAAAAAGAATATAGACTTCAATCCCTTCAATACTCTCTTTTATGTTCATTCTGTAGAATTCTTTATATTTTTTCACTTCTTCTTCGGTTACAGGTTCATTTTTTATCCATTCTAAACCTGTGCTCTTTTGTTCCACTTCATCTGCCGAGGTTCCCCTAATTTTCTCAGCAATATCTTTGTATCCCAATTTCTGATACAAATACTCATCTGTACTATTATGATAATTCACGTTTTTCCCCTAGAATGTTGTAATGTGAATCCCCTACTTCACCAACATTCCCATCTCATCCAGTTTCTTTTCAATTCTATCTAAAATCTCAACAGACTTTGCCTCCACTGTGTGATAATGAATCTCGTCCGTTAAAACCTTTAATGGCTTACTCTTACTAACCTTTACTTTCTGGATGAACTCAGCCACCTCCGCCCGGTTACTCAAGTTCAAAAGTCCGGAAATCTGTCCGTACAAATCATGGTCGACCAGTACGTCCAATACATATCCGCCATTATCCACGATGCAATTCAATTCATCTTCCATATTTTCCAAGCTATGTGTTACACGGAATACCCTTTTTATTACTCCACTTTCTTCTACCGGTTTAATAAGCACATATCCTTTATTCGTAGAAAGAATCTCTTTATTTTCTGCACGAAGTAACGCAATATCCTGAACAACTACCTGACGGCTGACTCCAAACAATTTGGATAAAACAGTCCCGGATACCGGCTTATGCTGATTCTCTAATAATTTTAAAATCTGATATCTTCTGTTCTCTGTATCCATTATTGCCTCCATCAAATATACTCGCAGAATATCACTATTTTCATTTTATTCGTTTCTTCTTTTTCTGTCTATTACTTTTATATTTTTTCATACTTCTCTTGAAAATTTTTCAAAAATATAGTATTATCATCTTTGTCGTTATAAGACGGCGCGTGGCTCAGTTTGGTAGAGCGCTGCGTTCGGGACGCAGAGGTCGCAGGTTCAAATCCTGTCGCGCCGATTAGAAAGAGGTTTGGAATATCCAAACCTCTTTTCTTATACCTATATTAACCCAAATAATACCTTAAATCTTTTAAATAATCCCCCGATTATTTCGAGAAATAGTCACCGAACTATTTCTTTCTCTTAGATACCAAGTCAATGGTTACGGCTCCGAGAAGAACCAAACCTTTAACAATCTTCTGGATATCTGTTGACCATCCATAAATGGACATACCGTTGTTAAGAACACCCATGATAAACGCACCAACTACGGCACCCATAATTGTACCGGAACCACCGGCTACGGCTGTACCACCGATATAACAAGAAGCGATAGCATCCATTTCGAAACCGTCACCGGCCTTTGGTGTTGCAGATGCATTACGTGCACAGAGAACGATACCTGCAATACCTGCCATAAGACCTGAGTTTAAGTATACGTAGAAGAATACCTTCTTTGTATTGATACCGGAAAGGTCAGCAGCCTTTCTGTTACCACCGAGTGCATAAATCTGACGTCCGGCAACAGTAGAGCTTGTAATAAACTGATAAATACCAACAATTACAGTTAAAATAACTAATACAAATGGGATACCTGCGTTGCATCCTAATTTGTAGAAGATGAAGAATGCGATAAAGATGATAACGGCATCTTTAATAGCTAACTGCCAAAGCGGAACCTGCGCAAAACCATATTTTTTCTTTGTTGCAATACTCTTAATTTCTGAGAAGATAACGAATACTGCTACAATAATTGCTACTCCCAAAGATACAAAATCAATTGTTCCTTCTCCTAATGGTCTCCATGTTGGAAGGAATCCGGAACCGATAAATGTGAAGTCTTCTTTGAAAGGACCCTTTGTCTGAGCCTGTAATACTGTATATGTAAGACCTCTCCACATCAACCATGTTGCAAGAGTTGTGATGAATGGCGGAATACCCAAGTAAGCTACGAAGAAACCTACAAAGATACCGGATGCAATACCTGTAAGTAATGCTAAAAGAATAGCAACCCACATATTCATGCCCCAGTCAATCATAACGATACCACAAACGGCACCGGATAAAGCAACTAATGAACCAACACCTAAGTCTACGTTACCTGTTAAACAGCAAAGCAACATACCTACTGCCAGGATAACTACGTAACCATTCTGCATTACGAGGTTGTTGATGTTCATAGGAGTTAATGTCTTTCCTCCTGTTAAAAGGGCAAATACTAAAAAGATAGCAACCAACGCAAGCAGCATACCATACTGTTTTAAATCAATATTTACTGTTTTTTTCTTATTCATTTCTATTCATCCTTTCTGTTATGAGCCATAATGCACTGCATAATCTTTTCCTGAGAAGCTTCTTCTTTTGTAAGCTCTCCTGCGATTTCACCTTCATTGATAACGTAAACTCTGTCACATGTACCAAGGATTTCCGGCATTTCCGAAGAAATAACGATAACCGCTTTTCCTGCTTTTGCAAGATCATTAATTACACAGTAAATTTCATACTTAGCACCTACGTCGATACCACGTGTAGGTTCATCCAGGATTAAAACATCCGGCTGTGTTAACATCCACTTAGAAAGAACGACTTTCTGCTGATTACCACCGGACAAGGAACCCGCTACCTGCTCAATGGAATTAGATTTAACATTAATCTTTTCTCTATATTCTTCAGCTGCAAGAATTTCTTCGTTTTTCTTGATAACACCCTTATTGCTGAAATATTTTGGACGGGAAGCAAGTGTCATATTTTCACGGATACTCTGAATTAAGATAAGACCATATGCCTTTCTGTCTTCTGACACATAAGCAAGTCGGTTATCAATACAGTCTTTTACTGTCTTTGTACTTACTTCCTTACCATTAATCTTTACGCTACCGCTAATCTTCTGACCATAGGAATGACCAAATACACTCATGGCAAGCTCTGTACGTCCTGCACCCATAAGTCCTGCAAGACCTACTACTTCGCCGGCCTTAACGTTAATATTAACGTTTTTAATCATCTGTCTGTTTCCATCTTCCGGATGGAATACATTCCAGTCTTTAATTTCAAAAATTGTATCTCCGATGGTAACGCCTTCACGAACCGGATAACGGTTTGTCAGTTCACGTCCTACCATTCCCTTAATAATTCTGTCTTCGGAAATTTCACCGGAGGCTTTGCTTAATGTTTCGATTGTCTTACCATCTCGGATAATTGTAATCGAATCTGCAACATATTCAACTTCGTTTAACTTATGGGAGATAATGATACAGGTAATTCCCTGTTTCTTTAACTCTAACATAAGGTCTAATAAGTGCTTACTTTCTTCGTCGTTAAGTGCCGCTGTCGGCTCATCGAGAATCAATAAGTCTACTTTTTTAGCAAGAGCTTTGGCAATTTCAATTAACTGCTGCTTTCCTACACCCAATGTATTAACAGGAACGTTAACATCTTCGTTCTCTAAACCAACTCTTGCAAGAACTTCTTCCGCTTTTTTACGTGTTAAAGCCCAATCGATAACACCTTTTCTGGAAGTCTGTTCATTACCGATAAAAATATTTTCAGCAACTGATAATAATGGGCTCAATGCCAGTTCCTGATGGATAATAACGATACCCTTTTTCTCTGATTCCTTAAGATTATGGAATTTACAAATCTCTCCGTTATACACATTATCACCGGAATATGTACCATATGGATAAACGCCTGATAATACGTTCATCAATGTAGATTTTCCGGCACCGTTCTCACCACAAATAGCATGAATCTCGCCACGTTCCACCTTCAAATTAACGTCATCCAGTGCCTTAACGCCCGAGAATTCTTTTGTGATGTGGTTCATTTCCAAAATGTAATCCGACATCCTATGCACTCCTTCTCTTTTCCCATAATTGCCCTATGCAGAGCGCTTTTATAGTATAAAATAAATCTACTTCTCTACTTTACAAAAAAAGGGTAGTGGCTTCGCCACCACCCTTTTACTTTTAGCATATTACTGAGCTAACTGTTCTTCTGTATAGTATCCTGTGTCAACAAGGATTTCTTTTAAGTTGTCTTTGTTAACTGCTACAGGTGTACATAAGTAAGAAGGAACTGTAATAACACCATTGTTATAAGTTGTTGTATCGTTGATTTCTGGTTCTGTACCATTTAATACAGCTTCGATCATTGTTACACACTTCTCAGCTAATACACGTGTATCTTTAGCAATTGAGAATGTCTGTGTTCCTGCTAAGATGTTCTTAGAAGCCATTAATTCAGCATCCTGTCCGGAAATGATTGGCCAGTTTTCAGCTGTGTAACCAGCGTTTTCAAGAGCTGCCTTACATCCGTAAGAGAAACCGTCGAAAGCTGTAGCACAGATGTCTAAGTCTTCATCAGCGTAGAATGATGCTAAGTAGTTTTCACACCACTGCTGAGCTGTTTCCTGAGACCATCTTAAGATACATGTATCATCAAATGATGTTCTGCCTGACTTACATACTAATGTACCTGCGTCAAAGTAAGGCTGAAGAACTTCCATAAGACCTGCATATAACATATGAGCGTTGTTATCATCAGGAGATCCCATGAATAATTCGATTGTTAAAGATTCGCCAGCTGCTTTAACTTCTTCTAACTTAGCCTGAGCAACGAGTTCGTTACCGATAGCTGTACCAACACCCTTGTTATCGAATGTTGCGTAGTAAGAAACTGCATCTGTATCCATTAATAAACGGTCGTATGCGATGATTGGGATGCCTGCTGCCTTTGCAGAAGCTTCAACTGTTGTTAACGCACCTGAGTCTACAGCTGCGATTACGATACAGTCAACCTGCTGAGCTACGAAGTTCTCAATCTGAGAAACCTGAGCCTGTACATCATCTTCAGCATACTGAAGAAGTACTTCGTATCCAAGTGCTTCTAACTGAGATTTCATGTTAGATCCGTCGTTGATCCATCTTTCAGAAGACTGTGTAGGCATTGCGATAGCTACTGTCTTACCAGCACCTGTCTGTTCTTCTGCCGGAGCTGCTTCTTCTGCCGGAGCTGCTTCTTCAACTTTTGCTTCTTCTGCTGGAGCTGCTGCTTCTTCTTTAGCGCCACATCCAACTAACATTGTTGCAACCATTGCTGTTGCAAGAATCATAGATAAGATTCTCTTTTTCATTCTTTTTTCCTCCCTTGAAAAATGTGGAATGTTTTTTATTTACAAACCGCTATGCGGGTCTGTACAAAGAAATATGTAATACAATCCGTTCGTGCAACTTGTACACGAACCGTAGGTATACTATAAATCAGATTGCCCAATATGTCAACAAAATATGTATATATTCCTTACAAAAAGTACAACTTTTTTCATATTTTAGACAACTTTAACAAGTTAAAGTGTTGTGTTTTTACAATCTGTCTTGGTGTTCTTTGTGCACCTTGTATATAAAAAACATCTTTTAGACAAGTTCTGGCTATTATGTACAAGTTAGTTTTCCGTGCCCGCACCCAGTTCTTTTTCTTCTGCCTCACCGGTTTCCTGTTCTTCTATAAAATCTTCTTCGTATTCAACATATTCTTCTTCTACGGATAAATCTGCTTTCCCGCCAATGTATTCTCCCCGAATCCAGCTTCGGATAATCCATACTACTAATACTGCTCCTGCTGCAACAAAAAGAATGGCACAGATAATAATTACCGGTCTGGGAGCAACCCTGCTCTCGTCACGGATTAATTCATATGCCAGATACATTAGGTAAAACCCTATCGCTCCACGCAAAAACAACATCGCCTGATTTGGCAGGACCGGTTTGTTTGTATCCTTTTTTTTATTTTCGTTTCCCATAATTCTTCCTCCGGTTTTTATTTCTTATTTTTTGTCCGGGTTGTATTCCTATTCCCCAAAACGATAGTAGTGCCATTATAATAATATAGCTTTCACTCCCTTGCAAGGTTGATTTTTCTTGACTTTTTTTTCAAGATGATTCAGGATAAATTTAAGAAAATGAAAAGGAGAATGTTATGACGATTGATTCGATTGTTTTGGCACAGCGTACTTTCTTTCATACGAATACAACAAAAGATTTGACCTATCGCCGGGCTTCTCTGGAAAAATTATTACATTCCATTGAAGAGAATCAGCCGGCTATTTATGAAGCCTTACAAAAGGATTTGGGGAAATCCGAACAGGAAGCTTACATGACGGAAGTGGGACTTGTCATTTGTGCTATCCGTAATGCCATTTCCAATCTGAAGAAATGGGCAAAGCCGGTCCGTTGCAAGACACCACTCTCCCATTTTCCGGCAAAGAGCTATATCATGAGTGAACCATACGGTGTGGTTCTTATCCTGTCTCCTTGGAATTATCCGTTTTTCCTCAGTATGTCACCTCTTATTGGTGCCATTGCTGCCGGCAACTGTGTTGTCCTTAAGACATCCCGCAGCAGCTCCCACACCAGTGAAGTGATTTCTACTATTATAAATAGTACATTTTCTACAAACTATATTTGTGCCATCGATACCGCTACCGATTACAGCGAGATTTTAAATTGTACCTATGATTACATCTTCTTTACGGGTAGCGAGCGCGTGGGCCGGATTGTTATGCGCCAGGCCAGTGAGACCCTGACACCGGTTACTTTAGAATTAGGCGGTAAAAGCCCTTGTATTATTGACCGGAGCGCCAACCTAAAAATAGCTGCCAAGCGTATTGTTTTCGGAAAGCTGTTAAATTCCGGTCAGACCTGTGTGGCTCCGGACTATGTGGTTATCCCTGCTGACAAAAAGGATGCCTTCCTTTCTTATTTACAGGAATATACTCAATTACTGATGCCAAACGCTTTAACAAATGAAAATTATCCTCATATTATTAATCTTCATCATTTTATCCGTTTGCAAAATCTCATCGCCAATGCTTCCTCCGTTATCGGCGGTAAGTCCGATGAGAGAACCCATAAGATTGAACCGGCATTTTTCACGGAAGCAACCTTTGAAGATGACATTATGAAAAATGAAATTTTCGGACCGATTCTTCCGATTATTTCCTACAATAATCTGGATGATGTCCTAGATATCATTAAAAAGCGTCCAAAACCTCTTGCCTGCTACATTTTTGGCAAAAACCGTGCATTCCAGAAAAAGGTTCTTACGGATATTTCTTTTGGAGGCGGCTGCATCAATGATACCATTATGCATGTTGCAAACGAACATCTTCCTTTTGGTGGTGTGGGGCAGAGCGGCATGGGAAACTACCACAGCAAGTACAGCTTTGATACTTTCTCCCATAAAAAATCCATTGTTGCCAATAACTCTTTGGATTTACCGTTCCGTTACGGACCTTATGACGAAAAAAAGTATAGTACCATCCGTTTTTTCTTAAAATAGTGTTCTCTATGGAATAGAAAAAGAACCGGAGTAATTCTTCTTATGGAAATTACTCCGGTTCTCTTTATCTTGAAATAATATATTTGTATATCGGATTGCCTTTGGATGAAAATTTCTCTTCATATTCCGTCATAACATTACCCTGATTCATGGTTTCATCATGATGTAAATCATAGGTAATTGCCTCTATCTTCCATCCTGCCGGCTCTACTTCTTCTACAGCAAAATCAAATAAGTCCCTGTTATCGGTCTTGAATTCCAAATTGCCCTCTTTTTTTAATATTTTATCAAAACGTGCCAGAAACTGTCTGGACGGAAGTCTTCTTTTTGCATGTCTGTCCTTTGGCCATGGGTCGGAAAAATTCAAATATATTTTACTTACTTCGCCCTTTTCAAACACCTCTTCTATTTCCCTCGCATCCATACGGATAAAACGAAGGTTATTAAGAGGCGTCTCTTCCATTTTTTGTACGGCACGTAAAAGAACGCTGGAGTACATCTCAATTCCCACATAGTTAATATCCGGATTCAGTGCCGCCATGTCCATTAAGAAGCGTCCCTTTCCCATACCTACTTCAATGTGCACCGGATTGGTATTTCCAAAAACCTCTTTCCAGTTTCCTTTCTGCCCTTTGAAATCCTGAATCACAAATTCACTGTTTTCTATATATACATCTGCACCTGTAATATTACGTAATCTCATGTCTTCCACCTTTATCTGCTCTGTTTCTTTCGGAACTATTGTATTTTACACCGAAAGTCCTAAATAAGAAAGTATTTGTTTGATTTTCTTCCCTAAATTTAAACTTTATTTTATTTGAATTCTTAATATAAAAGAGGTAGATTATACCCGTGACAAAAGAATGAAAAGAGGAATTTATTATGATTGCACAAATATTTGCTTCTGTCATTTTCGTAGCAATGTTTATACTTATTGTTACAGAAATCATTGACAGACACATTGTATCCTTAGTGTGCGCAGCCCTGACGCTGATTTTTGTATTTGGTGTGGGAATGCAAAGTATGGATGCCATTATAGAAACCATTAACATTCAAAGTATTTTTAGCCCATCCTTCTGGTACCATACCGGAGAGGCTGCTTCTTCTTCCGGAATCAACTGGGAAACCATTTTATTTATTTTGGGTATGATGGTTATGGTAGAAGGTATGGCTAAGGTCGGCTTCTTCCGCTGGTTATGTATGCGGATTGCCAAGCTGGTTAATTATAGAGTCATTTCCATTTTTGTAACTTTTATGGTTTTATCCGCTATCCTTGCAATGTTTATTGATAGTATTACCGTAATTTTATTCTTGGCAGCTGTAACCATTGAATTATCACAGCTTCTTAATTTCAATCCGGTTCCAATGATTCTTGCGGAAATTTTTTGTGCAAACCTGGGGGGCTCCGCTACCATGTGTGGTGACCCACCTAACATTATTATCGGAACCTCTTTAGGATATTCCTTTTCCGATTTCGTTATGAATACAGGTGTAATTGCCGGAGTATCCCTAATTGCTGTCCTGGCATATTTTTACTTTGTTTTTAAAAAAGAGTTATCCGTAAATGGTGCCGACTCAATTGACATAGCCTCATTGCCGAGTCCGGAATCTGCCATTACCAATAGAAAGGGATTTCTCGTGAGTTGCGGCATTTTTTGTGCTACAATTATCTTGTTAATAACACATGCGCAAACCGGTCTTACGGTTTCTACTATCGGCGCACTGGTTACTGTGGCAACTCTGCTTGCAGCAGGAAAGGGAGCTGTCAGCCTGTTAAAAAAAGTAGATTATGAAACCATTTTCTTCTTCGTTGGTCTTTTCGTAGTTATCGGTGGTCTTGAACAAACCGGTGTACTTGAAATTATTGCCGGATTTATCGGAACCATTAGCGGTGGTAACACCATGGTTATGATTGCCATTATTATTTGGCTTTCTGCTATTGCCAGTGCATTCGTTGACAATATTCCGTTTGCTACTACCATGATTCCGATTATTAAGAGCCTTTCTGCTACATTTGGAGTGGATTTGCCGGTTCTTGCATGGACTCTTGCTATGGGTACTGACATCGGTGGTAGTGCTACTCCGATTGGTGCTTCCGCAAATGTTGTCGGACTTGCAACCGCCGCAAGAGAAGGTCATATTATTAAGTGGGGAACTTACTGTAAAAAGATGGTTCCTGCCACATTAATGGTTGTATTAATCTCTATGCTTGTAATCTTTTTCCGATATTTATAATAAGGAGGGAATCAAATGGACTCACAATTAATTATTTCCGTTGGTCGTGAATTTGGAAGTGCAGGTCATGAAATTGCTCAGCACCTGGCTGACCATTATCAGATTCCGTTGTATGACAGCAATCTTCTTAATGAAGTTGCGTTGGAAAAAAATCTGGACTTACAAAAACTTCAGGGCTTAGATGAAAAAAATAAAAAGTATGGTTTATACCGTACTGTCCGTGGCTTTAGCAGTCATCCGGAAGATAATGTTGCTTTCCTTCAATTTGACTTTTTACGCAAGAAAGCAGCTTCCGGTGAATCTTTCGTTGTAGTCGGCCGATGCAGTGAAGATGTTTTAAAAGAATATGACGCACTTGTTTCTATCTTTGTTCTTGGTGATCCGGAATGTAAAAAAGCCAGAATAAAAGAATTGTATCAATTATCCGATTTTCATGCTTCCAAATTGATTAAAGAAGAAGACATGAAACGCAAACGCTACCATAACAGCTTTTGTGAAGGAAAATGGGGAGACTCCCGTAATTACGATATTTCCATTAACAGCAGTAAAACCGGACTTGATAATACTACCAAATTATTAATCGATTATATTGATATCCGTAGGAACGAAATGAAAAAATAATACTAAAGCAGCTATTGTCAAATGATGATAGCTGCTTTTTTAAATTTTGCTGAAGTTTTTCAAATCACCCTTAAAATTTAAAAGGAAATGGTGTATCATTACATTAATGTGTTTTTTGCACACCATGTATTCAAACTCGAAAGAAAGGTTATATTTATATATATGAAGTTTTTTTCACATAATAACCGGAAGAAGCTGTGGTTATCCACTATATCCGCAATTCTTCTTTTTTCCCAATTATCCATAGCATCTCTGGCAGCCAGGGACTACAAGGCAGAAGCAGAGGAACGGAAGAAAATGCCCGTGGAGACCAATCAAATTATTAATTGGCCAGCAGGTCCTGAAATAGGGGCGGAATCTGCCATTCTTATGGAAGTAAATACCGGAACCCTTCTCTATGCAAAAAATATAGATGCCCGGCTTTATCCTGCAAGTATCACCAAAATACTAACTGCCCTAATCGCTGTAGAAGAATGTGACATGAATGAAATGGTTACTTTTTCCAGTGATGCCATCCATAGCATTAACTGGCGGGAGGATGCCAATATGGGAATTAATATTGGTGATTCCATTACTATGGAACAGTGTTTATACGGGCTTTTAGTTGGTTCTGCCAATGAAGTGGCATATGCCATTGCAGAACATATTTCCGGAGAAGGCAATGTGGAAAGCTTTGCGGATTTGATGAATCAAAAGGCTAAGGCATTGGGCTGTACCAACTCGAACTTTGTTACTGCCAATGGTATTCACGATGAAAACCATTATACATCCGCCCATGATATGGCATTGATTGCCCAGGCTTTTTTCTCCAACGAATTGTTATGTAAGATGTCTTCCACCACCAGCTATCAAGTCCCTCAGACGGCGACTCAGCCAAGAGAAGATATGATTGTCTGGGCCAAGAGTAAGCTACATCCGGGTAAAGAGTATGCTTACGAATATCTGGTAGGCACAAAGACCGGCTATACGGATGATGCAAGACAGACTCTGGTTTCCTGTGCACAAAAGAATGGATTAAAATTGGTCTGCGTTATTTTAAAGGAAGAAACCCCTTATCAGTTTACGGATACCATCGAATTATTTAATTATGGTTTTGATAATTTCTATGCATTATCTGTTGCTGAGAATGATACCAATTATTCCATTGATACCTCCAATTTCTTTTCTACGGATACGGATTTCTTTGGAAGCAGTAAGCCTTTACTGGAAATAGATTCCGATGACTATGTTGTCATTCCTGAAACGGTAGATTTTAAAGAGATTACTTCTGAATTAACCTATGACAATCTGAATGAAAATGAAATCGCAAGAATAAATTATTATTTTAATCATATTCCGGTTGGTTCTGCCAGTCTGGTTCCGGTAAGAGACACGGTTGTTACCTTTGACTTTGGGCCGAAGCAACAGATTGTGGCTCCTGAACCGGAAGATGAACCGGACACGGTATATATTAATGTTAAAAACATCATTATCGGCATTATTGCTCTTGTTATTTTATTAATGGTGATTTTCATGCTCCGTTCCATGTTTATTAATACAAGAAAATATCGGAGACGAAGCCGGATTGTTAAAAAATATAAAAATTCCACCAGTCAACTGGATTGGAAGGATATGAAACCATTCTAAAAATTCCGGGTATAAAAGAGGGACATATATAAATAATCGGCAATCGGATTGCAAATTACTTATATATGTCCCTCTTTTATTTTTCATTATTTATTTTCTTTTAGCGCTTTTGCCTTTTCTTTTATCATCTTGGCGTCCTCGGATGAAATGCTCTTACAAGTCTTTACCGTATACGTACCTCCATGCTCTGCTTTTCGGATGCGGAGCTTAGACTTTGTATATCCATGTCTTAAACAATGAGCCACCGTATAATAATGTTTCCCATTTGGAGTAAACCATTTTATTTTGTTCTTCAGTACTTTTCCGCAACGGAAACATCGGACATCCATCACATCCTTATCACTCATCAAACGGGATTTATCTGCAAAGACCCGGGAGATATATTTATCATAATCCGAAAACTTAATATATATCTCTTTCTCTTTGCTATCCGGGAGTGTAAAGGTATCAAAAGAAAATTTTTCCAGTACTTCCGGGTCTTCGATCATATCAAATACCTGAGCCGTATAGTACGCATCACTAAATGCACGGTGGAAAGGAATATCCTTATGGATACCCAACATATCAATTGCATATTCCAAAGCGCGCCTGCTTTTTTTATCCTCATATGCAATACTAAATAATTTTTGGATATCCAGATACTTAATTGGTCTGTCAGAAAGTGGAGGCATATCATAATATTCCATGTTCCTCTGTAATTCTAACAAATCCAAAGGACCCCATGTACAAAATATGCAGTCCTCGCCACACCATTCCAGAAACTGTTCCATTACCTCAACAAATGGTCTTCCCTTCTCCAACTGCTTCATTTGCAGATGAATCAATTTGCTGGTAATGTAGTGCATCTCATGATAAATCTGTGGTTTTACCAATTCGGAAAACTCACCGATCATATCTCTGCTTTCGTTTAATTTTACTGCACCAATTTCTACTATCTCGAATGGAAGAGTCCGACCGTTTTCATCTATACGTTCCGCGCTGCTGCTCTGATTCCATTCAAGGTCAAATATAATATAATTCATAGTAACCTCAAAGCCTAATCATATTACTATGATTAGGCCTTTTGAAATAAATTATGCTTCTTTTTCCTTATTTGGTCTTACTAAGAAAAGACTGATAAGTAAAGCAACAATATACAATGCTAATGTTACATAAAGTACTGTCTGATATCCGGTAGGATTAATCATATTACCATGTCCGTCATCTACAGGTGTTCCGAAGTGACTTACAATCCAAGAAGCCATCTGGTTACCTGTTAAACCGGCAAATGCCCAAGCAGAAAGTGTAATTCCGTGAAGTGCACTGATACTTGCCATTCCGTAGTGATCGGAAAGAAGAGTCGGTACATTAGAGAATCCACCGCCGTATCCGGCATTTACAATGAAAATCAATGCTAATACTAAAACAGTTAACAGAATATTTCCTTCTCCATTCTTAATACCGCCTGTAAGAAGAACAACTCCTGTAAATACAATTGATAAAATGAAGATTAATTTATAAATAGTATTTCTGTCCTTCATAGTATCTGCCCATGCAGAGAATCCTAAACGTCCACCTGCATTAAAGATTGCAGAAACAGTTGAAACAATACCTACCGCACCGGCAAGACCGATACATTTTACAATCATTTTTTCCTGTGAAATCAATGCAAGACCACATGTAATGTTTATGTAGAACATTAACCAGATACCAACGTAGTTGGTAATCGGTCTTGTCTTAATCGTAGCAATGATACCCTGTCCGGCTTCTTTTGTCTGAGGTTCATGCCAATCAGCAGGCTTCTTAAGAAGTAAGTGACCAACGAACATCATTACAAAATATACACATGCAAGAATCCAGAACATCTTGTAGATTCCGCCTTCTCCTAAGTTTTCAAGTAAAGACTGCATGATTGGGCTGGCAATCGCTTTAGCAGCACCAAAACCTGCTACCGCAAGACCTGTTGCAAGACCTTTTCTATCCTGGAACCAGAGCATTAATGTCTTAACCGGTGATAAATAACCGGTACCAAGACCAATACCCATGATAAATCCATAACAAATATAAATACCAATCAAGGAAAGTACGCTTCCCGGATTCTTTCCGCCTAAGTAGATGAATAAACCGGTACCTGCCATACCTACTGAGAAACAGATGGTTGCAATTAATGAAGACTTATGAATGTCTTTTTCTACAACGTTACCAAGGAATGCTGCTGACATACCAAGGAAGAAAATTGCAAAACTGAATGCCCATTCTGTTGCGCCCTTAGAGAAACCGATGTAATCTGCGATTTCCTGGCTGAAAATAGACCAGCAGTAAACAGTACCAATACTACAATGAAGCAGTAATGCCGGAATAGCAGCGCTAATCCACTTGTTTGATTTTGTTTTCATTTTGTTCCCTCACTTCTAATTTTGTATTATTCCGGATATTTTATCCGGTTACTATTATGTATAAAGCAACTTACACATTTTACCTCGTATTATGACAAAATGCAAGATGCTTTAGCGTCCCCGACACGATTTGAACGTGCGACCTTTCGCTTAGGAGGCGAACGCTCTATCCAACTGAGCTACGAGGACTCTTTATTTACTGTTGCGGAAAATTAATATGTCCCTGCAACCAAATAACACCTTTAAACCGTCTGCCAACCTCCGGCTCTCCAAATAAATCTTCCTTATTGATACAGACATCGAAAGTCAGTTCATTGCACAATAAAGACATCTTAATAATTCTTTCATTCGTCACACCATTTACTACTTCTTCCACGGAAAGAATTTCTCCCATAATGGAATACAAATCGCATTCTACTCCATACGGCATAAAGTAAGTATCAATTATGGTATAAATATCATTCTGATGTATTTTTTTGGATATGGAAGTATAGGTATCCATATCCTCAAGAGTCAGACTCTCAATAGCATCTTCATCTCCGCTTCTGGCCGCTTTCATCAACTGCTCCCTGCTCATGGAGGCCTTCTTGGTTTTTATGATGTCTCTTTCATTCTTTTTCAAAGGCATCATAATACTTCCCTGTACCGATAAACCGGACAAGGTCACGGAGGTTCCTTTCATAGGTAAGGAATCGGTATTTCTTGCTTTGATATACGGAACCATGTTTTGCAAATAAAATATCAGGGTAACTCCCATCTTTATTTCATCACAAATTCCTGCGTAGGATTCCTCTGCGGAATGCCTTTCAACCGTTATATCCTCATGCGAAGTAATACCGTCTCCCTGCAAATAGGGGAAGCAGTAATCGTAGGAAAAATGATTGTCGATATCATACTCTCCGCATACTGCTAATCCTATTCCCTCAGCAAAATCCCTGTAATAGACGGCAAGCATATTGTCATCTTCTGTTACCTCTTTTGATAAAAGAGGCTCCTTGGTAGTATATGCACGTTCCGTTGCGTCCTGAACACAGAAACGAATTAGTTCCTCATATTCTTTTCTTTTTTTTATGGAAGAAAATCCTATGGCACGCAAATACTTATGCAAAATATACTACCCTCCGTTTCTCATTAATTTTCAATAATTCCCTATCTTTTCGTCAAGTTGCAGGAAATCATTATTTACTGAATCACCTTTTTTCCACCCATGTATGGCTGTAATGCTTCCGGAATCTTAATAGAACCATCTGCCTGAAGATTGTTTTCTAAGAACGCAATTAACATTCTAGGTGGTGCAACTACTGTATTATTTAATGTATGGGCAAGATATTTACCATTTTCTCCATTTACACGGATTTTCAATCTTCTTGCCTGAGCATCTCCTAAGTTAGAACAGCTTCCTACTTCAAAGTACTTCTTCTGTCTAGGAGACCATGCTTCTACGTCACATGACTTAACCTTTAAGTCTGCTAAGTCACCGGAACAGCATTCTAATGTACGGACCGGAATATCCAATGTACGGAATAAATCTACCGTGTTCTGCCATAACTTATCATACCACATCATAGAATCTTCCGGCTTACAAATAACTACCATCTCCTGCTTTTCAAACTGATGGATTCGGTAAACTCCTCGTTCTTCCAAACCATGAGCACCTTTTTCCTTACGGAAGCATGGTGAATAGCTTGTTAATGTCTGAGGTAACTGCTCTTCCGGAATAATCTGATCAATAAACTTACCAATCATGGAATGCTCACTGGTACCGATTAAGTAAAGGTCTTCTCCTTCAATCTTGTACATCATAGCTTCCATTTCTGCAAAGCTCATTACACCTGTTACTACATTGCTACGAATCATGAAAGGAGGAATGCAATAAGTAAATCCTCTGTCAATCATAAAATCTCTCGCGTATGTAATAACTGCGGAGTGTAATCTTGCTATATCGCCCATGAGATAATAGAATCCGTTTCCTGCTACTCTTCTGGCAGAATCCAAATCAATACCATTGAACTTTTCCATAATTTCTGTATGATACGGAATTTCAAAATCAGGTACCACCGGTTCTCCATACTTCTGAATTTCCACATTACAAGAATCGTCTTTACCAATCGGTACAGAAGGATCGATGATATTTGGAATGGTCATCATTATCTTTGTTACTTTTTCCTGAAGTTCTGCTTCTGCTGCTTCCAACTCCGCAAGTCTTGCTGCTGACTTAGCAACAAGTTCCTTCTTAGCCATAGCTTCTTCTTTTTTACCCTGAGCCATTAATCCACCGATTTCTTTTGAAATCTTATTACGCTCTGAGCGAAGATTGTCTGCTTCCATCTGTGTCTCTCTGGCTTGCTTATCCAATTCGATTACTTCATCTACTAGCGGAAGCTTGCTGTCCTGAAATTTCTTCTTAATGTTTTCCTTTACTACATCCGGATTTTCACGTAAAAATTTAATATCTATCATAATAGACTCCTCCTAATTTAGTACTGTTTCAATAAATACATTGTTATATTTTAATAAATCCTTTATCACGGATTCTTCAATGGTATTCCCATTCTTATCTGCAACAATCTGCAGCACCGGTCTTTCCGGAAATCCTTTGTTCTGATGAATAACAATGGCTGTTTCCTTCTCATTTGTCAGTACCTTACTTCCTGACGGATATACGGCCGTAAATTCCAATAAGGTATCAATCACTTTTGAATCAAATACTGTATCCTTGGATGCCTTTAAATATTCTACTACCTCGTATACCTTCATACGATTACATCCCAGACCACATATATGTTCATCAAAGAAATCACATACAGCTGCTATCTTTACTTCTGTTGACAAAGATTTCGCACGAAGCGGATATCCTTTTCCATCCACTTGTTCATGATGGCAAAGAATAATCTCCTTACTTTCTTTGGACAACCAGTCTTCATTTTTAACCGCTGTATATCCATATATCGGATGCTTACGGTATTCCTCCTGATGTTTATCCGGTAATTCTTCAAAATTTACATTTTCAAAATCAACCGAAATGTATCTAAGACCTAAATCGTGTAACAGACAACCTACACTCAAATTATATACCTTTTCTTTTGGTAAGTGCATTTTTAATGCTACTAAAGTTGCTAATGTACAGGTACTGATGGAATGCTCGTAAATATCGGCGCTTCTTTCTTTGATATCAAATATCTGTTCAACCACGGAATCCTCTTCCATGATATTAGTAATAATATCATCCGCTGTTTTTCCAATTTCTACCATATCTTCTGAATGACGATAGGTATGTTTGGAAATAATACTCTGTACCTTCTGCTTACAGGTCTTATTTACTTCTTCTTTTAATATTACCAATGACTGAGGATCTGATACCCGGTCTTTAATATATACTTCGGTAATTCCTAACTCTCTCAGCTTTGGTATATATTCTCTTTTTAGCCTGGCACCCTCTGACAGCAATTCCTTATAATCATCTGTCATAATAGATCTGGCTAACTCTTCTTCCCCTGTTATTTGCTCCAGTTTTAATAGTTTCATTCACTATTCTCCCATTGCCTGATCCAATGCAACTCTCTCTTCATTACTCAATTCTAATTTGCATGTACCGTTCTTTACTTCTTTGGTATAAGTATAACATCCCTCTGTACTATGAACTGAATTTAAAATCAGACCGTTATTCTCCTCATCCAATATTGCCAATGAAAAACTGAGGAGTCCTCCCATCTGCTGGTATGCATCATACTTAACAAGTCCAACTTTCTGGAATGCTTTTGTGAAACGTTTATTCAAGTCGCGGATATCCCTTTTATTGTTATCCACCATATTCTTTAGGAACTTATTATCTTCGTAAAGACCCACTATTTCTTTTTCCAGACTCTGTGCATCTTTACCTTTCATAAATTTCTTTAATCGCTTCCGGAGCTTTGATATTTTCGCAAGAGATACAATAATCATAATTAATAAGATTATCAATACAATTACAAGCCCTAATAACACATATCCAATATCAAAATTCCCTAATCCCATCTGATTCAGAAAATTACTTTCTACCATTTCTTTCGTACCTTTCTTCTTTCCCTTATTTTAATTGGAAGACATAACCGTCTTCATATCCCCTCAAAGAAACATACTTATTTTGCTAATAATTTTTCAATTATTCTTTCAAAATCGTCATGGCTATAGAATTCAATATCAATCTTACCGGTTCCTTCCTTTTCACGTGAAACAATAGAAACCTTAGTACCCAATGATTCTTTTAACTTTTCAGCTGTAGACTCATAGATAGCGGTAAGAGATTCGCTCTTTTTCTTCTTTGGCTTTGCCGCCTTGTTCATATCCTTAATATATTTTTCTACATCACGCACACTCATTTTCTCATCGAAAATCTTCTGTGCTAGCGCATATTGTTCCTGCGGATCTTCTACGGAAATGATTGCTCTCGCATGTCCGGTAGAAAGCATATTATCAATAATCATCTGCTGTACTTCATCACATAATTTTAACAAACGCATAGAATTAGTAACAGCAGTACGGCTCTTGGATACTCTTTCCGCAACCTCGTCCTGTTTTAAATTGAACTCCGTTAATAACCGTTTATAAGCTAATGCTTCTTCAATTGGATTTAAATCTTCTCTCTGAATATTTTCAATTAGAGAGATTTCTACGATTTCCTGCTCTGTATAATTACGGATAATAACAGGAACTTTCTTTAATCCTGCCATCTTAGATGCACGCCAACGACGTTCACCTGCGATAATTTCATAATAAGTTTTTCTATCCTGTACAAGAATAGGCTGTAATAATCCATATTGTTTAATTGAATCCGATAATTCTAACAAAGCATCTTCATCAAAATTTTTACGTGGCTGTTCCCTATTTGGCTCTACCAAATTAATGTCAACAAAAGAATCCGGCTTTTCTGCTTTTTCTTCCGATTTCGTATTTACTTTTGTGTTAGCTGTTGTACTACTTGGAATTAACGAATCAAGACCTTTTCCTAATCCTCTTGGTTTTGCTGCCATGATTATACATCCTTTCTGTTAATTACTTCATCTGCTAAGTTTCTATAAGCTTCTGCTCCTGCTGATTTAGGATCATACATACAAATCGGCATTCCAAAGCTTGGTGCCTCTGCTAAACGGATATTTCTAGGAATTACTGTGTCAAATACCTTCTGTTTAAAATGTTCTTTTACATTTTCAACTACCTGAGCAGAAAGATTTGTTCTGGAATCATACATAGTAAATACAACACCTTCCATGTATAAGTCCTGATTTAATCTTTCTTTTACCAAGTTAACAGTATGTATTAACTGACTTAATCCTTCCAATGCGTAGTATTCACACTGGATTGGTACCAATACCGTATTCGCAGTTGTCATTGCATTAATGGTTAACATACTGAGAGAAGGAGGGCAATCAATTAATACAAAATCGTATAAATCCTTTACCCAATCTATCTCTTTCTTTAAAATGTATTCTTTCTTATCTACACCTATTAATTCTATCTCCGCTGCTGCTAAATTAACATTGGATGGAATTAATGATACTCCGTCAATTACATTTCTAAGAATGCATTCTTGTACGGAACATTCTCCTAAAATTAATTCATACACCGTATTCTCTAAATCATTTTTATCCACGCCTAAACCACTTGTTGTATTGCCCTGTGGATCGGTGTCAATCACTAATACTCTCTTCCCTTTTTCTGCAAGTGATGCTGCTAAATTTATAGATGTAGTGGTTTTACCAACTCCACCTTTCTGATTCGCAATAGCTATTATTCTTCCCATTGTACCCTTTCCTAATGTTTCACGCCCCAATTTTTGTAATGTTTCACGCATTTTTGAACAAGATATTGGGTTTTTATGTTTCACGTGAAACATTATCTTGTATTTATTTCATGTCTTACCACAAATGTTTCACGTGAAACAAATGTAAGCATTATATTCTAATAAGATTATTTTTAATTGCAAATACAGCAGCTTGTGTACGGTCTGCAACTTCGATTTTCTTAAAGATACTTACCATATGGTTCTTAACCGTACGTTCACTAATATTCAAATGCATTGCAATATCTTTATTAAAATTGCCCTTTGCAACTTCTATCAGAACTTCAACTTCTCTCTTTGTTAAGGATTCCAATTTCATTTTATCATCATCCTTATGAATTAAATAGCTGTTTAATTCTGGAATCAAACTTGGTTGGATATAGGACTCTCCATCCAAAACAGCAAAAATTGCTTTCTTTAATTCTGCAGAACCGGAATCTTTCAATATGTATCCATCTACCCCAATATTCGTTGCTTTTACCAGATACTCAACTTCTTCATGCACTGTCAATATCAAGACTTTTATTTTCTTTTTACTGCGACGTATTTCAGAAAGAGTATCCAAACCATTCTTTCTAGGCATGTTAATATCTAAGAGTAAAATATCCGCATCCGTGTTTTGTAATAACTCTAAACATTCCACCCCATCGTTTGCTTGAGCAACTACTTCAATTTTTTGATCAAACTCCAGTAACTGCTTTATACCTTCACGAATCATTACATGATCATCCGCTAAAACAACCTTTATCTTCATATAAAACAACCACCTTTCCTTTTACTACAAAATTTATCATCATCTAGGTATTACAAATTGAATGTGAGTTCCTTCTTCTTCTTTAGAATTAATATAACATTTACCATCCAAAATAGAAACTCTTTCTTTCATAATTGCTAAACCATAATGAGTCTGCATTTCTTTTTCAGTGTCTTTATCACTCGTATTAAGAATTCCAATTCCATTATCCTTTACCGAAATATGCAAATCATTATTCTCATCCTTCATAATTAATCGGATAACGGATGCACTTGCATGCTTCACGGAATTATTAATACATTCCCTAACAATTCGATAAATAACCATATTTTTTTCTTCACAGAAATTATCTATAAAATCCATATTAGATTCTATTTCGATTTGACATTTTTCTTTTATATCATCCACATATTGTTCCAATGCATCTTTTAATCCTAAATCATCAAATGACATTGGACGTAAATCGAAAATCGTATTACGAATATCTCTAATTACTTTTCGGATTTCCCCACTGATACTTGCTAATTCTAATTTAGCCTTCGTCGGATCCATATCAATATACAGACCTGCTAACTCAATTTGGTGAATGATATGAGTTAAATCCTGCACAGAAGTATCATGCAGTTCATTAGCAATCCTTTTTCGATCCATCTCTTGTCTATTTAGAAAGTCAGCATAATCAAATTTTTCTGAATCACAACTATTCTTCATATTTTCTCCATTAGTTTACATAAATCTATAATGGCTGCTTTACAGGAGTTCCTGCCTTTCTCGGATACTTAGACGGAGTATCTTTTACCTTTTCAATCATAATAAAGGTTCTGTTAAAATCTGTATCCGGTAAAGAAAATTCATCACAGTCTACATTACCGCCACCGAGAATGGAAATGGCATTCTCACTTGCAATCAATTCTTCTTTTGC
>JAZSEL010000036.1:0-16367 GCA_045531685.1 Lachnospiraceae bacterium
ATCATGAAGTAAAGTAAGAATGAGCTTAAGTAATCTCTAGGCTGTAATAAAATCCATACAGGAGCTACAGAAGCAATGATAATGTATACGAATACAATTACTAACCAAGCTGTCTTTGGTAACTGGATAGGGAAAAGAATACCAAGCCATACACAAGCAGCAAGACCGATAACACCAATTACAGAAGCAACTGCCATAGGTGCATTCTTTCTGTATACGAAGAAACCAAATACAATAGCCAATGGAATGAATAACATAGAAGCTGTTGCAACAGATCCGTTAGCCGCACTACCTGTGAAAGAGTTAGCAACGATATCTGCGAAAGCTGCTACTACAAGTAATAATACTAACCAAGCGAATACTGTGAAGAGAACTCTACATTTTCTACCCATTGTAGATTCAATAACTTCACCAAGTGACTTACCTTCGTGACGGATAGAAACGAAGATAGAACCGAAATCCTGTACGGCACCAAAGAAGATACCACCGATTACGATCCAAAGGAAACATGGCACCCATCCGAAGAATGCTGCCTGAATTGGTCCGTTGATAGGACCTGCACCGGCGATTGATGAAAAATGATGTCCCATTAATACAGGAGCTTTTGCCGGTACGTAGTCAACACCGTCTTCCATTGTATGAGCCGGTGTCTTTTTGCTAGGGTCGATACCCCATGTCTTTGCTAAGTATTTACCGTATGTTAAGTAACCAACAACGAAAATAGCAATAGCAACTAAGATTAATACGATTGCGCTCACAATTAATCCCTCCTATTTTTTCTAATGTGAGATTTCTTATAATAACAGGTCGCCCTGATTATAAGCAGCTTAGTAACTGCATCCGGTGATAGTCATCGGCTAAAACAATTATACGCTTGGTGCTTCCTGCTTAAACGGCTCAACACCCTGTTTCTCGCACAACTCCTTAAATCCAATCTTACCCTCCCGGATATCTTTAAAAATACCTTTTAGTATTTTCTTTTTCTTGGAGGCAGCAAAATTATGATATATTTTCTCATCCTCCATGGATACCATGCATATCTGAACCTGGGAATATCCTCTCATATTCATCTTGTATCCCTTATCAAAGCTTAACTTCTTAACCGCTTTGATGGTATCCTTATCCGGAATCTTACCAGAAAGTAAAACCACTGACATGTAACTGTACATATGATTCGGTGGCGGAAGCTCCTCTCCTCCCCGGACAAGCTGCGGCTCTACATAATCAAGAAGTACTTTTCTCATCTGCGCTACATCTTCCACTGTAACCTTATCCTTTGGAAGAAAGAAAATATGTTCATAACTGTCTGACGACCACATATTGGTATTTCTCGTCAAAACATATTTTTCAACATGACTGAAAAAATAACCATATGCCGGGAACGTCACCCCGCCAATCACATACGGCATATAAATATTAAAGGTCCCGGAATATCGTGCAAGTAATCTGTCTAAATACTGATTGGTCTTAGAAACAGATGCTTCATTTGCCGATATTTCCGTTCCGTTACTTGTAAAATCCATACTATTATATTCCTATCCTATCACGTTAATGCGCTAAACTATTTTGCACCAACATTAAACTAATATTACCATAACGAATATTAAAAAACAATAAAAATTGTTTAAATTGTATAATTCTGTCACATTTTGCGAAGCTTAATAAGGAGTTGTTCAAAGTATTCCGGTAATGGTGCCAGAGTCTCGATATATTCTCCTGTTTTCGGATGATGAAACCCTAATATATAAGCATGCAATGTCTGCCCGGTTAATGAAAACGGCCATTTTGCGGAAGAATAAACACTATCCCCCAACAAAGGATGACCGATGGAAGACATATGGACACGGATTTGGTGTGTTCTGCCCGTTTCCAGTTGACATTCAATATATGTATAATTGGAAAAGCGTTCTAAGACCCGGTAATGAGTCACTGCTTCTTTTCCGTTTTTATAATTGATGGCCATTTTCTTACGGTCCTTTTCATCCCTGCCGATTGGTGCATCGATGGTTCCTTCCTCTTCTTTTACCACGCCACGGCATATTGCACGGTATCTGCGGGTAATGGAATGCTCTTTTAATTGTGCCGCAATGGCTTTGTGTGCACCGTCATTCTTACAAGCTATAATAGAGCCTGTAGTATCTTTATCTATTCTATGCACGATACCCGGTCTCATAACACCGTTAATTCCTGACAGAGAATCTTTACAATGATACAGCAATCCGTTTACAAGAGTATGGGAAAAATGACCTGCTGCAGGATGAACCACCATATCCTTTGGTTTGTTTACTACAATGACATCTTCATCCTCATACAAAATATCCAATTCCATTTGCTCCGGAATAATATCCGGTTCCGTCTGTTCCGGAATCACAAAGCTTACATAGTCATCAATTTTCAGCTTATAGCTGGCTTTTTGTATCGTATTATTTACAGATACCTGATTGTCTTTGATAAGCTTCTGTAAATACGAACGGGATACCGTATCATCGGTTAATTCGCTCAAAACCTTATCGAGACGCTCATTTTCATATTCCTCTGATATGAGAAAATGGAACTCCTGCATGGATTACTCCTTCTTTTTACCAAGAAAATCAAAATCTTTATCTTTATAAAAAAAGATAATTAAGATAGCTAAAAATACACAGGAAACAGATACATAAATGTCGGCTACATTAAAAATCGGAAAATCTATTAATTTAAAATAGAAAAAATCCACTACATAATTGTATTGTACCCGGTCAATCATATTTCCCACTGCACCGGAAGCAATTAGAACCAATAACACCTCTAAGGCTGCATAATGCCTCGTTCTCGGAAGCTTGAATAAAACATAGCCAATCAATATCAGCATAATGGTGGCAATGGATACAAATAAAATCTTCTGGTTCTGTAACATACCAAAGGCAGCACCCGAATTTTCCAGATAATGCAGTTCAAATATTCCTTCCCACAATACAATCGCCGGTTTATCCTTTAAATATAAAACAGCTAAATTTTTCGTAATCTGATCCAGTATTACCAGCAACACAAAAAACAAAAGATCAAGAAACAGATAAATTCCCTTTGATTTATTCGAAGTCTTCAATGTAAATTATCTCCTTTAATGCCTCTTTTATTTCCTCATCGGTTACAGTAGAATCTATCACTGCTTTTCCGATTTTCTTTAATAATACAAACTTAATTTGATTATTTTCCATCTTCTTGTCGGATTTGGTATACGCAAGCACCCGGTCCACATCCACATCTTCAATACTGATTGGTAGATTAAATGGTACAAACATATCCCTGATTTCATAATATTCTTCCATAGAAAGCATTTCTCTTTTCCAGGAAATGAATGCAGCTGCCACACAGCCCAGGGCTACACACTCTCCGTGCAACATTGTAAAGTTCTTATATTTTTCAATGGCATGACCGATGGTATGTCCAAGATTTAAAAGAGCACGATCCCCTTTTTCCGTAGGGTCCTTTTCTACGATAAAACGTTTAATGTCACAGCTTCTGTACACAAGCTCCTGTAAAGTATCCGGGTCTCTGTCACAAATTTCATACATATTTTCAAGCTGCCATTCATAAAATCTGGCATCCTTAATAAGAGCCGACTTCATAGCTTCCGCAAATCCGGAATAGAACTGTCTTTCATCCAATGTGCTTAATACATCCAAATTCATATAGACAAGGCGTGGCATATTAAATGCGCCTACCATATTTTTGTACTGTCTAAAATCCACTCCTGTTTTACCGCCGACACTACTGTCCACCATGGATAAAAGGGTGGTCGGAACCTGAATGAAATCTATTCCCCGAAGATAGGTTGCTGCAGCAAATCCGGTCATATCACCGGTTACACCGCCGCCTAATGCAACAAGGAAATCCTTTCTCTCCACCTTGTTTGCAATAAAGCTCTCATACATATCCTGAATAGTGTCCAGGTTTTTATTTTCTTCTCCACTTTTAAACACAAAAACAGACACGGTATTACCGACATTTTCCAATACCGTTTTTACACATTCCGCATAAAGAGGTTCCACAATACTGTCCGTAACAATGCAGGCTTTCTTTCCGGTTAATCCCAGACGTTCTAATTCCTCTTTAAGTGTATCAAACCCACGGGCATATACAATATCATAATTATTTCCATTTTTTACGGATACTTCCAATCGTTCACTCATTTTTCTTACCTTCCCTTATCTGAAAACATATGTAAAATCCCCAATCACCTTATGCTATGTGTTTTGCATTAAACTGAGCAGGTATATGTATCATAGATTAATTACCATAAAAAAACCCTGCGGACTGCGCAGGGTTAACGTTGCAATGAAATATTAAAAAGATGGAACGTCAAACGAGCCGCTGAGAATTTCCTGGAAATCGCCGGAAATATCTACACTCGCCGGTGTAATAATAAATATGTAATGGGAAATCTTCTGGAGATTGCCACTGATTGCATAACAGGAACCGGAAGTAAAATCAATGATTCTCTGTGCAACATCAACATCAAGACCTTCCATGTTAAGGACTACAGTTCTGTTTGCCAAAAGTGTTTCTGTAATTTCTCTTGCATCTTCAACTGTATTCGGCTTAATAACACATACTTCCATACCGGAACCTATTACTTTCTTTTGCTGTCTAACAGGTGTCAAACGACTAATCTGCTTCTTCGGTTCATTCATTTCAACCTTAGTATTGGATACTGTCTTTTCCTCTACCACATCTTCGTCATCATAATATTCATCATCATCGTACAAGCTGTCATCATCATTACCTTCTGATATTTTCATTGCACTGATAAATGAATCCATAAGTCCCATACTATAAACACTCCTTACTTATCTGTTTATGCCAAATAGTTACGTTCACCGAAAATCCTTGTACCTACACGCACAAAGGCGGCACCTTCTTCTATGGCTGTCTCATAATCACCTGACATACCCATGGACAAAAATTCCATAGATACATTATCAATGTTTTTTTGCATTATGTCAACAGATAATTGTTTTAATGTCTGAAAATACGCCCTATTTTCCTCCCCATTTTCAACAAAAGGTGCAATTGTCATAAGACCTTTTATCGCTATTCCGGGAAGATTGGAAATGCTTCTGATAAAATCCTCGCATTCCTCCGGCATAATACCGTACTTTGTGTCTTCTTTTGCCACATTTACTTCAATTAAAACCGGAATGACACGTCCGGCCTTACCTGCTTCTTTGCTAATGGTTTCTGCCAGCTTTTTTGTATCAACAGAATGAATCATGTACACTTTATCGGCAATATATTTTACTTTATTTGTCTGTAAATGACCAATCATATGCCAACGGATATCATGAGGAAGCTCATCATACTTAGCAATAATCTCCTGAACTTTATTTTCGCCAAAATCCCTTGCACCGCTATCATATGCTTCCTGTAGCAATTCTACCGGTTTGGTTTTACTGACAGCAATCAAAGTAACCTCTGAGGGATTTCTCTTTGCCTTTTCTGCTGTTTTTTGTACGATTGATAAAACCTCTTTATAATTCTGTCCAACCACTCTATTTTCCTCACATCACATTGACTCAATCAGTCATTAATCGTAAATAAATTCATCTTCATGCACACTCTCAGCATCCAATACAATATGGTCATAGGCTATTAAGCCATACTTGGTATTGGATTGAATAATGGAATATTCTTCATTCTGATTTAATATCTGAATCTGTTTAAAGTCTGCATATCCCTTATTAATATTATAAACACCAACTAAGGTTCCCGATTTGGACACGGTAAAACGCTCATTGGAATCGGTACGGAGCAGATTGTCTCCCGCCCTCAATACGGAATCATCAATATAATATTCCCCGTTTTCTTCGTTATAGATACTTACTTCAATAAATTCCGGAACCACGGAACCATCTTCGACATAGGTTTCCTTAAGGATACCTAAATTACCCTTTTTGCCACCCTTTGATACAAAATTGGTCGGCACAAGGAAAAATTCCTTCTCTACAATAGCTGAATTCGGTACCTTAAGTCCGGATTCCACGTCCAAAATCAATTCAATATCAACAAAACGGTCCGTAGCAAAGGTAATCATGGAATTGGTAAACGTAAGCTGCACATATGTGCCGCCATCCTGACCGGTAATCACACTAACCTTTCCCCAGGAGGTGTTCTGGTTCTTTAAGAACTTAACCTTTACATACTCTTCTTCCAAAAGCTCGTCTGCACGTGCTTTTTCCAGTGGGAAAAGCAGGCTCCAGCTTTCACTTGTAGAAAGCTTATATAAAGGATCTCCTTTTTCAACAATATCGTTGCTGATTAACTGGGTCTTTTGATAGTTTTCTTTTTTAAACCAATCGGCTGTAATCTCCGCAGATTTTTTGGTTTCGAATCCATCCACCGAATATACCACTATTCCTGACTGCGGTGCGTTACAAATATTAATAGAACTGCCGATTGCCGTTCCGTACAAATCGTTTATATTATTCAACAGATTGCTGTTGGCATATTTTAAAACACTTCCATCAATACTAAATTTGAAATCATAGGTGGTGGAAAAATTATTCTTATCAAAGGAATTTGCAAAGTCCGTAACCTGATTACGGATTTCCAGTAAATCTCCTTCGCTAAGCAAAACATCCGCGCTGTCTGCATTATTAACCAACTCTAAAATCTGTCCCGATTCATCAATGGTACATACCAGCTGATACGCTCCCGTACGTTCTCCTTCTTTTGCAAAATAATTAATATATCCTGCATGGGTGCTGTTAACAATGGTCTCTTGCCGTAAAGCAATGGCTTCATACACATTGGTCTCGGAAAGAGAGCCTTCCTTTACCTCATATCCGTAAATCTGCTTTTTGTTAAAATACATAACCACGCAGATGATAACGTAAACAAGGATTACCGCAAAGAAAATCATTCCTATATTCAGATTGATGGGTTTTTTATAGGCACGAACATTTCCATTACCGGCTGCCACATTCATTCCTCCGATTTTACTAAAGTAATAAAGCCCCGGATTCATCTCCGAGGCTTTGGGTAATCGTCTTAAAGCTCTACTGTAATATATTCACGAATCTCGTCATCTAATTCAGAAGCGTCCAATGTAACGCTTGCTGTGAATTTAACATTAAACTTCTCTCCGATTGTTGCTAATCTCTTAACAACTGCTGTTAATTCAGACTTATCTGTCTTAGCTACTTTTAAAACGGCATCTATGTACATCTGCTCAATATCATGATCCTGAGAAAGGATACCACATACAAATCCTAAAAATTCAGAACTATTTGTAAATTCGTACTCAGCTACATTTACGAGACGAACCTTATTATTCAATTCAAACATATGCTTATCGTTTCTGTCTAAGAATACGATGTTACCGGAAGCGGTTTTGATCTCTGAATTTACCTTCTCCAGTAACTGTTTTGTCTTACCTTTACCTTCTTTACCTACAATTAACTCTACCATGTGGAAACCCTCCTGAAGTAAATTTTTTTGAATACATTGTACGTATAAATACCTTATGAATATTATAGGCTATGATGGAAGAAAAAACAACTAATTATTTATCTCTTCCAACAAATCTGTCATCTCTTCATACATGAGTCCACGCTCACTTGCCTTTAACATAACTGATATATATGGATTACCGGATGTATCCTTTGTCAGTAATATCAGACAATTGCCCGCGGCATTGGTGGTTCCTGTTTTACCGCCAATAACGGTGATTTTATCCGGGGCAGAATAATCTTCCCTGAAAAACAGGTTGGTGGATTTGAATTCCATTTCTTTTTCGCCACCGTTAGCATCATAATATATAGTGGAATACTCTCTCATCTGAATAATCTGATTAAATAACTCATACTGCATAGCGCTATTCATCATCAGATACATATCATATGCTGTAACGTAATGTTCATTTTCCGTAAGTCCGTGAGGATTTACAAAATGACTGTTGGTTGCTCCGAGAGCTACGGCTTCTTCATTCATCATAGCCGCAAATCCTTCCACACTTCCTCCGATATGCTCCGCTATGGCAACGGCAGCATCGTTTGCAGAATTAATCAATAATGCATGCAACGCCTGATTCAGTGTCAGGGTATCACCCTTCTTTAATCCGCACACAGTAGCACCGGACTCTTCAATCTTAACATTCTCACTGCATACAATGGTATCATCCGTATTTCCATACTTAATTGCTATCAACGCAGTCATAATCTTGGTCAGACTGGCCGGATTTAAACGTTCATGTATGTTTTTTGCATAAATCACTTCATTACGGTTTACATCAAACAGTCCTGCAGCAGTCTGTTGCTCTATGGAAACTGTCGTTCCTGCTGTTACATTTCCGTTCACAACGCATAAATCCGTTGCAAAAGCTTCTGTTTTTTTGTCCTGTGTGGCTGCATTGGTAATATTAGCCGTCCGCTCATAAGCAAGAGGCAGGGATTCTTTCCCGCATCCGCATAAAGAACCAAGAAGTATGGTGATTGTTATAAGATAGGCATATCGCTTATTTATACATTTCACGCCACTCTAAATCTCCTCTGTCTAATGACTTAATTAACAGTTCCGCTGTTGCCAGGTTAGTCGCCAATGGAATATTATGCATATCGCACAATCTTACAATGTTGTTAACATCCGGCTCGTGCATCTTAGGACTTAACGGCTCACGAAGGAAAATAACCAAATCCACTTCATTATGCTCGATAGAAGCTCCAATCTGCTGTTCTCCTCCCAAATGTCCTGCCAAATATTTATGAACGGACAGATTGGTAACTTCCTCAATCAATCTACCCGTTGTACCGGTTGCATACAAAGAGTTTTTACTGAGTATCCCCCTATATGCAATACAAAAATTCTGCATAAGTTTCTTTTTTGAATCATGAGCAATCAATGCAATATTCATTAATCTTCCTCTCTTCCGAAAAATTAGTGTTTTTTGGATTGTAATCCTATATTGAGTACGATTCCAATGGCACCGTACAAACTAACCAATGAAGTTAGTCCATAGCTTACAAAAGGTAACGGAATACCGGTATTCGGTGCAAGTCCCGTTGCAACGGCGATGTTTAAAAACGCCTGAAGACCAATCAGTCCGGCCACTCCCGATGCGATAACACTTCCTGCCACATCCTTGGAATTACGGGCAATACCAAGGCATTCCCAAACAATTAACAATACAAGGAATACCACAGCAAAACCACCAATAAATCCCAATTCTTCTCCCACAATGGCAAAAATGAAATCCGTCTGGGGCTCTGATATAAAATTACCGTTCTTTACGGAAGCAATAACATTATTATCAAGTCCCTTACCAAATAACTGTCCGGAACCAATGGCTGTAATGGAATTAAGCTGCTGATAGGCTGCCGAATCCGCATATTTCTCCGGTTCAAGCCAGGCAAGTATTCGGGTAACCTGATACCCTTCCAATAAAGATGGGTCTGCATCCGGCTGTAAAATCACTGCAAAATAAGCAACGGCTGCCGGAACAATAACGGCTAACACCCCAAAAATATATTTGTAACTGAGTCCGCCTACAAATAACATAACGCAAAAAGTAATTACAATCATAATACTTGTAGACAAATCCGGCTCCTCATATACCAGATACAGGGGAATCCCCAACAATACAAATGCCGTAACCAAAACCCTTGGAGAATTGATTTTATCCTTATATTTCATAATAAACTGTGCAAAGAATAAAATCAATAAAATTTTGGCAAGTTCAGAGGGCTGAAACTGGAAGCCGATATTAATCCAACGCTTGGAACCATTTACTTCTACACCCAACGGAGAAAGCACCAGTCCCAACAAAATCAGATTAAAAATATAGAATATCCACTGTAAATATTGATAAATAGAATAATCAATCAGGGACAAAAACAGCATCAGTACAACACCCAGAATAATTCCGAACATTTGCTTCTGCTCATTGGCTTCTTTGGCACTCCCTACTGCAAAATACCCAATTATGCTCAGGGCAATGACAAATACGATCAATCTGAAATTATAATTACGAAATTTGTACTGTCTAAACATATATCAATTATCCATTCTTCATATCCAGTATGGGAATGTTGGCATAAAGAGTAGGATTTTTCACTCTTTTCCCCTTTGAAGAAGTATTACTTATTTCAATTTCCATACTGTTTGTATCAATTTTCATGTATTTTGATATTACTTTGGCAATGTCATTCTTAATATGCTCCATCATCTGGGGCGAACAACTGACACGGTCCGAAATTAACAATATCTTTAGCCTGTCTCTTGCTACTTGTCTGGATGATTTTTTCCCAAAGAATTTTAACATACAGGTCCCTCCTTACTTTTATGTAACATACCCGAAAGCTTGGATAAAAGTGAAGTTGGTCTTGTATTTTCCATTGGTACCTGTTTGCCCATAATGCGGAAACAGATATTCTTAAATCCTCTTCCTGCAAGTGTCTGGGAGCCAACCAGAGGTTCCCCTCTGTTTGTGGCAATGACTACATTTTCATCATCCGGAATCACACCGATTAGAGGGATAGCCAGAATATCTGCCACATCCTCTACCGTCATCATATCCCCTCTTTTAACAAGGTCATAACGGATGCGGTTGACAATTAATTCAATCTTAGTAAAATCATTGGCTTCTAAAAGGCCGATGATTCTGTCTGCATCACGGATGGCAGACACCTCCGGAGTTGTAACGACAAGTGCTCTCGTAGCACCGGCTATGGCATTTTTAAAGCCCTGCTCAATTCCTGCCGGAGAATCCAGCAAAATATAATCAAATTCCTTGGCAATCTGTGAAATCAGTGTTTTCATCTGATTTTCATTGACCGCCGTTTTATCCTTTGTCTGTGCACAGGGAAGTAAAAACAGGTTATTGTATCGTTTATCCCTGATTAAAGCCTGCTTCAAGCGGCAGTTTCCTTCAATCACATCCACCAGATTATAGACAATCCTATTTTCCAAACCCATTACCACGTCCAGGTTGCGCAAACCGATATCGGTATCAATTAATAAAACCTTTGCTCCTGCCTGCGCCAGACCACTTCCTACGTTTGCGGTTGTGGTGGTCTTACCCACACCGCCTTTTCCACTTGTAACGACAATTACTTCACACATGCTTATCTCCCTTGCTGACATAATTTTCGTTATCCGGAAAAATTGTTATAAAGAATTATTTTCCAGCAATTCTTTTGTAATGGTATCTACCTGTATTTCGCCATTTTTTACACTGGCAATCTGTGGTGAAAATTTATTTTTACTTGTAAATAATCCACCTTTTTCTTTGGTGCTATTGTATTTGATATCGCCGATTTTACATCTTTGCGGTTCAAATTTTAGTGCAACAACAAAATGAGACTCATCACCGGAGGCTCCGGCATAGGCTTCACCAAAAAGCCCTCCGATAATGATAATATCTTTGGATGCAACAACAGAAGCTCCCTTTTCCACATTGCCGATGATGACAACACTTCCCTCAGTTTCTAAGGTTTGTCCGTTTAATAAGGAACCTCTGTGGAAGCGTCCGTTGTATTCCTCTTTTTCCGTTTCTACACGCTTCAGTGCCTTAATAATTCCTCTGTTAGACTCTTCATCCTTTCCTACCAGACAAATAATCTGCACATCCGAATTGGCATTAATGGTGTAAATAATCTCTTTTTCTTCTTCCGGAGTCAGGGTTCTGCCTTCCAAAGACAATGCCACCTTAATATCTTTGAAAAAGGATCTTGCATTCTGAAATTTTTCTCCGATTTCATGTAAAATTTCCTGAAAATCAGCCTGTGCATCCATATGAATGGAGATTCCGTTTTGGAAACTTTTCATTACGATTAAATTCTTCATTCTAAATCCCTTTCTACCTGCATACAAATAACCGTATCCTTAATCGGCTGTAATTGCCTCCGCATCCGGAACCGCTGCGGTACCGGTAAGAATATCGTCCTCTTCTTCTATTTCATAATAGTATTTATAGATATCTCTTGTTAAGTTAGCGGCGTATTCGGAGGTATAACCAAAAGCAATACGCGTGGAAATGGTTATTTCCGGATTCTCATACGGTGCATAGCTGACAAAGAGTGCATGGTCGGCACGGCTTCTGCTTTCTTCGGCAGTACCTGTTTTACCGGCAACGGTAATTCCCATATTTTGTAAATCCTGATAATAGGCCTTTTTTTCCACAACACGTTTCATTCCTACATGAATGGCGTTCCAATAATTTGTCGGTAACTCCACAGTATTACGGATAACAGGAGAATAATCCATAATCAGATTGCCCGTGGAATCCGTCACTTTATCAAGCAATGTCAAATTATAACAGGTACCGTTATTGGCAATGGTCGTCACATATCTTGCAAGACCGGCAGTGGTATAGTTGTTGGTACCCTGACCGATTGCAGATAATACCGGGTATTCATCAGATACTTCCGGCGCGGATTCTTCAATTTCAATACCGGATTTATCGGACAACCCGAATAAATTGGCATATTTGGCAAGCTTGCTTAAGCCAAGCTCGGCATCATAGCTTCCGGTTTCGTCCTGACTAAGCTGATAACCCACTTCATAGAAAAATGCGTTGCAGGAATTTTCAATACCACCGGTTACCGTAAGGGAACCATGTGCACCCGGATGAATCCAACAACGGTATTGTTCGTTGGTAAACCGGTCAAACACACCCTTACAAAGTAATTTACTATGGGTGTCCACCACTCCCTCACTTAGGGCAGCAGCGCTGGAAACCATCTTAAAGGTAGAACCCGGAGCTGTCTTTTGCTGGGTCGCATAATTCCATAACGGATTGGATAAATCACTTCGTAAAGAAGCATAATAATCCGCATCAATGCTGTTTGCCAGCTTATTATTGTCATAACTCGGATACGTTACAAGGGCCAGCACTTCTCCTTCCACATTGGTAATCACAACGGATGCGGAATATGGATCCAATGCTAATTGGGCCGGTGTAATATATAAATTTTCAATTAGGAACAAAATAAAATTATACGGAGAAATTTTACCGCTGATAAAACGCTCCTCTTCTATTTCTGTAATGGAAACCGCATTTTGCTCCAATAATACGCTGCAAATCTGTTTGCCGGTAATATCATTACGCTCAATCATGTAGCGGTACATCTTTTTGGAAAACTCCGTATTTTCATCCAGCATGGAAATAATATCCTTGGACAATTGGACAAATATTTCCGTGGAATCCGAATACTCTGAATGCAATTGGATTTTTGTTACGTCAATCCAGTTCTGTGCAATGCAATAGTCCAGATATTCTCCCAAGCTAATGGTTTCATCTACCTTCCATGCCAGATATGTACTGTCTTCTTTATCAATTTTATCGTTTCTGAGTATGCCCTTTGACAAAAGCATCGAAACAATATAACTCTGATACACCTGATATTCTTCGGAAAGCTTATTGTACGGAGTCCTTGTTTCCAACAACTGCTCCGTTATTTTTGCAAATACCTCTTCCTGCTTTTTATCAAATGCTTCCTGAACTGCCAGTTCATTTTCACCGGCGTCCTTTTCCGTAAAATGATGGATGTCAATAATATTATTGTTAAACAGGGCAAAATACACATCATCAATAGGTATTTTTAACTGACTGGCTGACGCATCCTCCGGTGCTTCATAATGCTTCACATTAATAATCTTACTAAGAAGGATACCTGCCAATTTCTGTTCTAAAATATTGTAGGTTGCCACCTGCAAATCATGGTCTATGGTAAGATAAACATCATTACCGGCAATGGGTTCCACTAAATTCTTAGTTTCTATAACCTTACCTAAATTGTTTACATATACCGTTTCAGAGCCTTTTACACCCTGCAAATAGGTCTCCATGGTTTGTTCAATTCCGGCCTTACCCACCATATCCGTTAATGTATAATCATCTCTGTATCGGGTGGTTCTTTCATTTTCCGCTGTAATTTTCTGCTCATTCAAGGAAAGAAATTCTTCTTCGGAAATTTTACCCGTATATCCTAAAATCTGTGAAAAATATTCGCTGTCCACATATTTACGGATATTATCTTCTGCAATAGTTACTCCGGTAAACTCCGTACTGTTTTCCATAATACTAGCCACCGTTTTTTCATTAACATCCGTTGCAATAACTGTCGGAATGTATTTCTGATAACTGTTCAGACTCATGGCGTAACGTATGGTAACTAATTTTAATTGTTCTTCCTTGGAATAGCCCTCAAACACTTTAAAAGAATCCCTTGGATTCTGAGGGTCATCCGAATAACCGATACCATACTTGGAATAACCGCACAAATATTCCATTACCATATCCGGTGAGGCCGTTTCTTCTTCGTATTTTAAATCAGATATCTTTGTCCGCCCGTAAATATCGGCAAGAAAACGTTTTAACTGTGTCCCCTCAACCGTAAAGGCAAACTCTCCGTCTTCGTCTAAAATCACACTAAAATCATTAATGATTCTGTCCCCATTTTTTTCAATAACATCGATTACCTTTAATAAGGTTGTATTAATATTACGGTTCTTTTCGGAACCGGATTCATATATATCCTCAATGGTTACATTATAAGCAAGTTCATTGTATGCCAGCAAAACCCCGTTTCTGTCGTAAATCTTTCCACGGGTACTGTTAATGGTCCTCTCCTTTTGAATTTTTAATGTAAATTCTTCCAGAGTCTCTTCTCCATTTACAATCTGCAAAACAAACAAACGAGCAATTAATATCGCTGATAACATTGTGATAACCAAAAGAACAACCAGAATTCTACCATTTGTGGAATTCATGTAATTATCTTTTACCCGTTTAAACAATGCTTTGTTCTCCTTTTTTCTCCGGTGCTTCCATCCGCTTCATGGCAAAATGAATAATCGGATAGATGATGCATGCCAGAATGGTGGTATACACCATTTCCGGCAACACGATACTTCTTAGATAATACGCAAACTCAAATTTTCCCCTGAAAAAGAATAGGAAGAAATAGTACAAAATATTATAAACAAAATCGCTGACCACAATGAGCAGCAACGGCAGCTTAATATCCTTTGGAAAAAGAACTTTTTTAAAGGTACCGCAGGTAAAACCGATATACATATATATTAACGCATTCATTCCGTATACCGAACGAAATACCACATCAATTAATAATCCACTGAAAAAACCGGCATAAATACCGGTTCTTTTTCCTCCCAGAAACCCTAATGATGCAGTTGCTATAATCAACAAATTTGGCCGTATACTACCAATACTAAGAAGTGTAGACCATGTTGATTGCAATAAAAACAAACATAGTATACAGATACTTGATAGGATTGTTTTTTTCATTGTTTTATCCCGTTATTTTAATCAATTTGTTGTTTTAATTCTTTAATAACCAAAACTTCATTCAAATGTTCAAAGTCAACAACCGGTGTGAAATATCCCGATTTGGTAAGGTTATTGGAATCGGTACTGATGGAACTGATGTATCCGATTAATAATCCCGGCAGATACTGCTCCGATATATTGGAGGTTACCACCTTATCACCCACAGTAACCCGGTTTTTACTGTCTACCAGCTGGCTATACTCAATCTTACCCTCAGACATGGTTTCCAGATTCCCCGTAACAATCAGGTTATCTCCGCTGGATAACACCATACCGCTGGTGTTGATGCCGTCAGAAATCAAAGCCACTACCTTGGCATGATTTGGTCCGGTCTCCACCACTCTTCCCACAAGTCCGCTTCCTGCAATCACATTGCAGTTAACCTGAATACCATCCTCACTTCCCTTGTCAATAACAAAGGAGGAATACCAGTTACTGGTATCCTTTGCAATAATTCTGGCACCTATCTTTGTATAATTTTCATACTCTGCATCCAATTCATAAAGCTCTCTTAATTTGGTCAGTTCATACTTTCCCTGCTGAAGCTGGGTATTTTCGATTGTCAATGCATCAATCTGCTGTTTCAGTTTTTCGTTTTCTTCCAAAACAGAACTCAGCTCCTGCAACTGCTGTGTCTTTTGAAGCGCATATGTACCAACACTGGTAAGACCGTTTTCAAAAGGTACAAGCAGATAGCTGCTGACATAATTAAGGGGAACCGATAATATATTGGTGGTAAAGGATAGTACCATCATTGCTACACAGAGTATGGTAAGAATAAAGAGAAGATACTTGCTGGGAAGTTTTACCTTTTCCTTTTTTCTCTTTAAAACCGGACTCATTTATTTGCCACCCATTCCTTAAGTCGATCGTAGCCATGTCGTTCTGTGAGCCAAGGAGTTGGTAAGACCCATTGTCTTCCTAAGACCGCTTGGCCTCCGACTTCACAGAGTATGGTAAGAATAAAGAGAAGATACTTGCTGGGAAGTTTTACCTTTTCCTTTTTTCTCTTTAAAACCGGACTCATTTATTTGCCACC
>JAZSEL010000005.1:0-4262 GCA_045531685.1 Lachnospiraceae bacterium
TCTAAGACACGTTCTATCATCGAAGCAGCTTTTTACGGAAACAACGTAGTTAAAGTTAACACTTTAAAAGAAGCTTACGAATTAGCTAAAAACTCTCCGGGTACTGTTGTAACAGACATGCCTATCAAAGATGGTGAAACATTTGGTCTTGAAAAAGATGCAAAAGTTTTATTATTCAACGATGGTGCGGTTACAGGTCGTTATGCAGCAGCTCGTCGTATCAAAGGCGAACCAGGCGTTGATGAAGCTAAACTTGATAAAGTAGTTATGGACGCTATCTATGAAACACGTTGGAAAACAATGTATCACGCTACATGTTTCGTAGGTCTTGATCCGGAATTTATGGTTAAGGCTCACCTTCTTATTCCGGAAGGAGAAGAAAACTTACTTTACAACTGGATGATTAACTTCCAGTACATGTCAGATGAATATGTTAAGATGTACAAGAACTCTGTTCCTGTAGGAAATGGTAACGAACCAGACATCTACATCTTCTCTGATCCTCAGTGGGCACCACACGAAGCTCCTGACGTAGATTACAGCTGCTTAAGTGACCCATTAACACTTTGCTACTTCGATACAAACCAGAACTGTGCAGCAATTCTTGGTATGAAGTACTTTGGTGAACACAAGAAAGGTACACTTACAATGGCTTGGGCATTAGCTAACAGAAATGGTTATGCAGCTTGCCACGGTGGACAGAAAGAATATACATTACCGGACGGATCTAAGTTCGTTGCATCTGTATACGGATTATCAGGATCTGGTAAGTCTACATTAACACACGCAAAACATGGTGGAAAATATCCTATCACTGTTTTACATGATGACGCTTTCATCATCAACACAGATACATGTTCTTCTGTAGCTTTAGAGCCTACATACTTTGACAAGACATCTGATTATCCTACAGGATGCCCAGATAATGAATACTTATTATCTGCTCAGAACTGTTCTTGTACATTAGACAGCGAAGGCAAGATTCAGTTAGTAACAGAAGATATCAGAAATGGTAACGGACGTGCTATCAAGTCTAAATTATGGTCTCCAAACCGTGTAGACAAGATTGAAGCTCCGGTTAACGCTATTTTCTGGATTATGAAAGACCCTACAATTCCACCAGTAATCAAATTAAAAGGATCTGCTTTAGCTTCAGTAATGGGTGCTACACTTGCTACTAAGACATCTACTGCAGAACGTGTTGCTGCTGGTACAGATATGAATGCTCTTCGTATCGTTCCTTATGCTAACCCATTCAGAACATACCCATTAGTTAACGACTATGAGAAGTTCAAAAAGTTAGTAGAAGAAAAGAACGTAGATTGCTACATCGTTAATACAGGCGATTTCATGGGAACAAAATGTAAACCTGCTGATACATTAGGAATTCTTGAAACAATCGTTGAAGGAAAAGCTAAGTTCGAACAGTGGGGACCATTTGAAGATGTTGAAATCATGTATGATTGGTCTGGCAAGACAGCAGATTTCACTCCAAACTTAGACGACGCTGAATACAGAGCTGCATTAAAGAACGCTATGCAGAACCGTGTTGACGCTGTTAAGGGATTTGCTGAAAAGAAAGAAGGATATGACAAACTTCCTGATGAAGCTTTAGCAGCTGTTCAGAAGTTAGTTGATTCTTTATAAGATGTAACGATTAAGGGTACGCTTAGGCGTACCCTTTTTTGCGTAGGGAACAGACGAAAGGTTCATGGTGATGTATAACACAGAAATGGTAAAATTTTCAGTTGTATCCAAGCCTCTTTTTGCGTATAATAAAAATAACCCGAGGTACCGATTTGGTCCTGATATTTTGAACCTACAGTTACTTTAAACGGGATTCCTATATTGCCAAGTGGATGTCAGGCCTCCGTTTGCAGTGGAAGGCAGAAGCTTTGGTTGCGGTCACCCACCTAGCAGAATGCTAGGAGTCAAAATTCAGGAGCGGTATTTAGGGGATAACAAATGAAGAGCAGCCGTAATGGCTGCTCTTTATCTGTTTTAAGGTGGGTTTTATGGAAAAAAATAACAGATATCACAAAGCAACTACTAATAAAAATAAAAAATTTCTGATGAAAGCATTGCTTTGCGTAGTAGGGATTATGGTATTAGCTATAATTGCGTTTACCTATCGGGATTATAGGATTAAGGAAGGAAAAGAACCCTATGCACGTATGGAAGAAGTACTCCCGGTTCTGGAGGCATTTTTTGAAGTGAAGAATGGGGTAGATGGGGAAAGCACTGACAGTGATGCAGGTATGTCAGAAGAAAGTACCATAAGGATACCGGAGGAATTGGAAGGACAGGAATATCTCACATATGGGAATCTTCTGACCATATTAGAATATTTTCCTTTAGAGAATGTATCCGGTTTGGAGGATTATAAAAAGCCGGATTGGTATGTGGGAGCAGCCGATTGGAATGGAATTGTTCTTCAAATGGTTGAAACATATGGAAATGGAGTAATTTTAGTACAGAATGAACTACTTTTAGGAAATGGGTCCCATATAACGGGAGAAGATGGCTCACCCTTACCGGAAGGACATATTTTAACCGGGAATACCGTATACGAAAATCAATATTGGAATATAGAAGAATATTTATTTAGTAGAGTATCCGCACTGTGTTATGAAAATAAATTAGTGACGGTTTTGGATAGGGAAAAAGAGGGAGAAACACTGGAAAACGTCTATCTTGTGAATGGTACGCAAGAGGGACTGCATGCATTCTGGAATGGATACCATCTGAGATATCCCCTGACTTATGTAGAAGAAAAAAGTCAAAAGAAACTTACAGAGGGGATGAAGGATAAAATTATTGATGTGGAAATGAAGGAAGGAATAATCCGCATTACGCAAGAAAAGGAAGACTATGTTCACGGGAAATTATTACAAATGTCAGAAGGGGAAATGGAGATAGAAGGATGCGGAATTTTCCCTATGGATGAACAGATGGTGGTATATAAATTGTATGGTGAAATACAAACAAAGGACCAAACAGACCTTAAAATAGGGTATTCATTTACGGATTTTGTCATAGAGGATGGAAGGATAGCCGCCTGCCTTATGATAAAGGAAGAGGATATGGAAAATATCCGTGTCCTTCTTAAAAATTCCAATATGGAGGGCCGGTATCACCAGTCGGTTTTAGCTTATTGCAATCAGGATTGTGATGTTATCCGGTATAGGGATGGTATTGAGATTGAAAAAGAGAGACTTCCCAAAGGGGAGGAAATCTGGATTGAACCGGAGGATTTGGAAGAAAAAAGAGAACGGATAAAAATTATTCCGGCTGTATTATCGGCGACTACGACCATAGAGAGTATCAGCCGCAATCAGGGAATACCGGAATATTCGGGAACATTGGAGATTACCAGGGACGCGGAAGGTCTGTTAGTGATTAATGAGGTTCTGTTAGAGGAGTATTTATGCAAGGTAGTACCCAGTGAGATGCCGGCATCCTATCCCAAGGAAGCTTTAATGGCACAGGCAGTCTGTGCAAGAACATATGCTTACGGGAAGATGATACAATCCGGTCTGCCGGATTTGGGAGCGCATGTAGATGACAGCGCCGGTTTTCAGGTGTACAACAATATCAATGAGCAGAGTTCTACCACAGAGGCGGTAAAGGCGACCCATAATATGATTGCGGTATATGAGGATGAGCCGATTGGAGCATATTATTATTCTACCTCTTGCGGGGTTGGGACGGATACCTCCATATGGCATGGGGGAGGAGAAAGTCCTTCCTATCTGCAATCATTGGAAATAGGGGATATTTCCGGAAGAGAGGAAGAAGAACAGGATGTAGGAGAGTGGCTGACGGATGAGGAGAATTTTAGGGAATGGATTACAACAAAGGATGCTTCTCATTATGAATCCGAAGAAGGTTGGTACCGCTGGACTTATGAAATAGAGCAGATAGATACGGAGCACATGGTGGATGTGTTAAAGAGCCGTTATGCCAACAATCCCAATCTGATTCTGACACAGAATAGAGAAGGAGAATTTGAGAGTAAAGAAATAAAGAAGCTTGGTGAAATTCAGGATATCCGCATTACAAAGAGAAATGAGGGCGGTATTGCTGATGAGCTGATTATTACCGGAGAGAAAGCAGTTATTAAGGTGATTTCAGAACTAAATATCCGCTATGTGTTGGCGGATGGTCGGACACAGGTTCTCCGTCAGTCAAACGACACGCCGGCAGCGTCAGCAATTCTTCCCAGTGCCTATATTGTGATTGATGTCATATCCGACGGAGAG
>JAZSEL010000115.1:0-2597 GCA_045531685.1 Lachnospiraceae bacterium
TATCATACAAAATGGCAAATGCCTTTTCTCTTGGAAGAGGCTTCTTGTATGGCCGGTCTGTTGCCAAAAGCGCATCACAAATATCTGCCACTGCCAATATTCTGGATTCCAAAGATAGTACCTCACCTGTTAGCTTCTTCGGATATCCCATTCCGTTTAGACACTCATGATGTTCCACTGCAAACTGAGCTGCTTTGGCATAGTTGTCATGGAAATGAACCTTATTCAGAATTCGCTCCGTAACCTCTACATGACTTTCCATAATCATTCGTTCTGCCTCGGTTAATGTTCCTCTCCTGATTAACAATGCTTCTTTTTCTTCTTCTGTAAAATAAGGAATCCGTTCTCCATCCCATTCATACACAAGTTCAAATACTGCCTGCAACTGCTGGCTGGTATCTTCCGGCAAAAAACCACTTGCATTTACATTTTTCACTAATTCCCATGCGGCATCCAACTCTTGGGTCTTAGCACTAAATTCTTCCTCACTAATTTTCCCTTCTAAAAAGAGAATTTTGTATTTCAATCCAAGGATGGTAAACCGTTTCTGAATATCTTCCACACGGTTCTCCAATTTGGTTGCCTTATTCATTACCTTGGTAGGAATTGCAAGCTTACCTAAATCATGTAACAAAGCACTCAATACCAATTGCTCTTTCCTATTGGCATCAAAATATTCTTCCTCTGCACCGACAGCATGCTGTTCATTTATATAGTCTGCAATCTTCCCCGCATAAACCGCCACATTTCTCACATGATTGGCATTGTATGGCGTTCTTGAGTCAATGGCCTCCGCCATAGCCTCCGTGAAGGACCACATCTGGTCTTTGATTTCTTCCAGATAGCGGATATTGGAAACTGCCATGGTTGCCTGTGAGGCCAAGGATAAAATAATATATTCCAAGCCCGAATCAAAAGCAATCACATTCCCGTCTTCGTCCATGGCATTGATTAACTGCAATACCCCCACAGCCTCATCTTCCTGATTCAATAGCGGAATGGTTAACATGGACTGTGTATGGTATCCCGTCATCTTGTCATAGCGATACGGTCCTGAAAAATCGAATTCTTTGCTGCAATACACATCTGTAATATTCAATGTCTTTTTATGAATCAATGTATATGCACAGATATTTTCTTCCCGCATAGGAACCGGAGGCAAATCAATAGCCTCTCCATTTTTCCCCTTATCCACATGCATGGAAATGGTCTTCATCACCTTAAAGCAAAGGGCATCTCCCTCTCTGACATATAGGGTTCCTCCATCACAGTTGGCAATTTCCATACTGCAATCCAGAATCATATCCAAAAGCTTATTACGGTCTTTTTCTTTGGATAGGGCGATTCCCGTATCCAATATTTTATTCACATCCCTTTTGTAATCCATACTATTCCCCTCTGTACTTATAACACTCGCATATACTCCAGTGCCCGTCTCTGCTTTTCAATACTCTTGATCTCTAACAAGATGGAAGTGTTTATCTGATTTTCTTCCAAAAACCTTTTGCATTCATGAAAATCAATCACACCCTCTCCCGGAACCAGATGAAGGTCTGCATTCAAATCATTATCATTTACATGCATATGACCGATAAAAGGCGCCATTTTTACGACCCATTCCTTTATTGGCGTAGGAGACAAAGAAGCATGCCCGTAATCCAGACATAACTGAAATCTCTTTTCATCTACCAATCGTTCTTTTAACTGCAATAAGGCTACCGGATTTTTTTCAAAAGTATTTTCAATATAAATCTCTATGGTTGGATACTTCTCCAGTACTTTCCGGATAAATACTTCCTGTTCCTCTTCCCAATCTTTTATATAGGAAGATAACTGCAGTTCCCCTATGAGTCCCGAGTGAAAAACTACTCCTTTTACTCCCAGTTCCGTTGCAATAAATATGGACTGTTCCATCTTTTCCCGACTGTATTTTCTGATAAAAGGGTCTTTACTTGCTATTGCCATATCCGCAAATACACCATGTAACGTATCCCTGCTCCTGTCACGGTCCGTTTTTTTATAAACACCTATCCGTCTTTTCATTTCTTCCTCATCCGAATACACTGCCGATTCAAAGAAATCATTGTATTCAAATCCGGCGTCATACTCCCTCGCCAGCTCCACGGACTGCTCTAAATTATTAAAATCCGGTATGATTAACCATTGCCGTTTCATCTACTTCTCCTTACTATCCAATAACCGATATACTTTTACCGGCACACTCTTTCCCTTCAATTCCATCTCGCCAATTGACTCTGCCAGGATTCTGTCTTCCAAACGCTCATATACCGCTTCGCTAATGAGAATTTCTCCCGCCTTTGCCCGGCTCTCTAACCTTGCCGCCGTATTAACCGTATCACCGATTGCCGTGTAGTCCATTCTGAACTCACAACCGATATTACCCACAACCGCCTCTCCGCAGTTTACACCGATTCCGTAGCTGATTGTCTTTCCAAAACGCTTCTGCAATTCTTCCGCCAGTTTGTCCGAACCATCCCGAATTGCCAATGCCGTCAAAACAGCTTTATATACATAATCCTCTAAATCAAACGGAGCATTGAATACTGCCATAGTGGCATCCCCGATAAATTTATCCA
>JAZSEL010000160.1:0-7782 GCA_045531685.1 Lachnospiraceae bacterium
GGACCACCGGATACAATTTTCTCCGGTTCTACTTTAAAACCACCTGCAGCATCAATCAGTTCATGATAATTGGTACCAATCTTTACACGATAATTCTGAGGATTGTTAATGGCATCACCGGTAATGGTAACGATACGCTGCATTAATGGCTTACCTTCTATCACTGCATGATAAATAGCAACAATCGTATCCACGTTGTTTACCACACAGCCTGCATCAGACGGAAGTTGGGAAGAATTAATGGCACGCTTGGTTGCCGCATAAATCAAATGACGTTCAGAGCCCTGCGGATACTTTGTCTTTAATTCTTTTACCAGAATTCGTTTCTCGTCTTTTGTTAAATCCTTTAATATTTTAATACAATCCGGCTTATTGTCTTCTACTGCCAAAATACCCATGGCATTATCAAATAAGCGGAGAATAATCTTTAACCCTTCCACTAATTTGTGAGGTTCTTCAATCATTCGTCTATAGTCAGAGGTCAAATACGGTTCACACTCTGCACAGTTGGCAATTACATATTCAATCTTATCCGGCTCCTTCGGAGAGAGCTTCACATGGGTTGGGAAACCGGCTCCGCCCATACCTACAATACCGGCTTCTTTAATCTTTTCAATAATTTCTTCTTTTGTAAGCCCGTCTGCGGACTCTAATGCCGAATATGTAACTTCATCGTATTTCTCATCATTATCAATGACAATACTCATCACGTTATCACCTGTTACAACACGATGAGGCTCGATTGCCTTAACCGTACCGGATACGGTTGCATAAATCGGTGCAGATACAAACCCCCCCGCCTCGGCAATCTTCTGTCCTGTCAGAACATAATCGCCCTTCTTAACAATCGGAACTGCCGGAGCACCGATGTGCTGTGATAACGGATAAACAAGATCGCCCTTTGGCAGAATATCAACGATAGGTTTATCCTTGGATAAGTCCTTACCATCGTAAGGATGGATACCACCTGTAAATGTCAGTTTCGCCATCACTTAACCCTCTTTCTGTTCATTTTGAGGTGCCATGCACCATTTCTTTTTATTGATAAAAAAACATCAATATCATTACAATAATACTATTATTTCCGACAAAATACTACTGATTTTTATCAAATTATGCTAAGATATGACATGCAGAAATAAAAAAACAGGAGACCTGCTTATGATAATCAAAAACTATAAGATACCTTCTTTTACCCCTGCCTATCCCATAGAAAAATTAGGGGATAAAAAGGATATTCTTTTTGTCGATATTGAAACCACCGGCCTTTCTGCCCAAAGTGCATCCATCTATCTGATAGGTTGCTGTTTTTATGAAAATAATGAGTGGATGATACGCCTGTGGTTATGTGAAGACCCTTCTGAGGAAAAACAACTTCTGGAAGCTTTCAAAGAACACTTAGCTTCCTACAACATATTGATTCACTTTAACGGCAATCAATTTGACCTTCCATTTATACAAAAACGTGCCGAAGCACATGGTCTTATCATTACATTTGATTCCATGACAGGCATTGATATTTACAAACGCATTTTCCCATACCGCCATTTTTTGCGTCTTACCAATTGTAAGCAAAAAACTTTAGAAGAATTTCTCTCCATTAATAGAGAGGATATGTACAGCGGCGGTGAACTCATCAGCGTATACAAATCCTTTTGTCAGACTCATGACAAAGAGGCTATGGCATTACTCTTGCAGCATAATAAGGACGATGTATACGGTATGGTACGTCTGCTTCCTATTTTATCCTATGCCGACTTTTTCAATGAAGAATTAACGGTACGTAAAGTAGAAACCAATACTACCAAGGATGCATTCGGAAAACCACAAAAAGAATTGCTCATTTATTTTACCTTAAATACTTCTCTTCCAAAGCCTATTTCCTGTCACGGAAATGATTGCTATTTTTCCGGAAGAAAGAATGAGGGCATGATAAAAGTCCCTGTATACACAGAAGAAATGAAATATTTCTACAGCAATTACAGAGACTATTATTATCTTCCAAATGAAGATATGGCCATTCATAAATCCGTATCTTCCTATGTGGATCCGGCATTTCGCCAAAAGGCTACTGCCGCCACCTGCTATACCAGAAAAACAAGCAGCTATCTTCCACAGTGGGAGCTGTTATTTGAGCCGTTTTTTAAAAGGGATTACGAGTCAAAATCCCTATTCTTCGAACTTACGGATGAATTCAAGGAAAACCGGGAAGCTTTCTCACTCTACACTTCCCATATTTTGTCCATGATGATGCAGATTCATTAATCCCATCCAATCTTGCATTCATGCTTTATATAATACCTATAAAAAATGCCCGGTAACACTACCGGGCATTTACTATGTTTATTTGCGATAGAAGAATGAATCCATTCTCTTATATCCCATTTCCTTGTAACGTAAAATCTGTTCTGTACTTCCGATAAATAACACACCGTTTGGAGCAAGAGAATCGTAATATTTCTGGAACACCTCATCCTTTGCTTCTTCTGTAAAATAGATTAAAACATTACGGCATACAATTAAATGCATGTCCTTTGGATATGGATCTTTTAATAAATTGTGCTGCTTAAAGGTAACACATTTTTTAACTTTATCAGAAATCTGATAGAAGTTACCGTTCTTAGTGAAAAATTCTTTCTTCTTATCTTCCGGTACAGAAGCAATACTCTTTTCGGAATACAAACCAATCTTAGCCTTTTCGATTACCTGATCGTTAATATCCGTTGCCATAATCTGAATCTTATTCAAAGGCACAAAATCAGATAACGCCATAACAAGGGAATATGGCTCGTCACCGGTGGAGCAAGCTGCACTCCATATCTTAAGAGTCTGTCCAAAGTCTTTTACCAATTCAGGGAATACCTTGGCACATAAGAATTTCCACTGTTCAGGATTACGATAAAACTCGGAAACATTAATGGTAATGTAATCCACAAACTCATCATACTTAACCTGATCAGTCTTCAACACTTTGATATACGCTTCATATCCATCAATCTTATGCTTAGAAATCAATGCGTCAATTCTGCGCTTCATCTGATTCTGCTTATATGCACTAAGATCAATCTTTGTCAGTTTTTCAACTTCCTTTATGAAATAATCATAATCGTAAGCCATGATTCTATATCCTATTCTGCGTCATTTTCCTGTGCAATAACTGCTTCAATATCAACATCAACTACATCCGCATCTTCTTCTACTGCAGGAGCTTCCTCTGTCTTTTCAGGCTCTAACATAGCTTTGATGCTTAAGCTGATCTTCTTGTCTGCTTCGTTGAAATCAACAACCTTAGCTGTAACTTCTTCGCCAACCTTTAATACATCAGCAGGCTTTTCAATGTGTTCTTTAGAAATCTGAGATACATGTAAAAGAGCATCTACACCATTTTCTAATTCAACAAATGCACCGAAATCTGTCATACGTGCAACTTTACCTGTTACTACGTTACCTACTGCATATTTAACAGCTGAATCCTTCCAAGGATTCGCATCATCAAACTTCATGGAAAGTGCAATCTTGTTACCATCGATTTCTTTGATTAATACAGTAACAACATCACCAACCTTGAATACCTTCTTAGGATTCTCAACACGTCCCCAAGACATCTCAGAGATATGAAGTAATCCGTCTGCACCGCCAAGGTCAACGAATGCACCAAAGTCTGTAATATTCTTAACAGTACCTTCTACTACATCACCTACGTGAATCTTTTCGTAGAGAGCTTTCTGCTTTTCTTCTTTTTCTGCTACTAGGAGAACTTTTCTGTTACCGATGTATCTTCTTCTCTTAGGATTGTACTCTGTTACAACAAAGCTGATTTCCTGTCCTGCATACTTAGAAAGGTCTTTTTCGTATACATCGGATACAAGGCTTGCAGGAATGAAGATTCTTACTTCATCAACTACAACGCAAATACCGCCATCCAATACCTGAGTAACTTTAGCAGTTAAAATCTCCTGTGTATTGAATGCATCTTCAATTCTCTTATTACCCTTCTCTGCTGCAAGTCTCTTATAAGTTAATGAAACCTGACCTTCTCCATCATTAACCTTTAAGATCTTAACTTCCATCTTATCGCCAACCTTAGCAACTGTTGTAAGGTCTACGTTTGGTTCGTTTGTGTACTCGTTTCTTGTAAGAATACCGTCTGACTTGTAACCGATGTTAAGTACGATTTCGTCCGGTTTTACATCGATAACAGTACCTTCAACTACCTCTCCCGAATGGATTGTTTTAAATGATTCTTCTAACATTTGTTCAAAAGTTAAGTCTGACATAATTTTGAACCTCCTCAATAATATTATTTGGGGTCGATGCCCCGGCAGTAATACCCACCAGTCGGACAGCTTTAGGTAGCTCTAAATGCAAGTCATCCAGTGTCTGTATAAAATGTGTGTTGTCACATTCCCCTTTGCATATCTCGTAAAGCTTTTTAGAGTTGGAGCTGTGGGTTCCCCCGATTACTATCATTGCATCCGCCTCAGCAGCAATCTCACGTGCTTCTGTCTGACGCTCCTGAGTAGCATTACATATAGTATTCACAACATTAATATCATAACCTCTTTTTTCAAAAATTTCAACTATATCTTTAAATTTATTGTAGTTAAATGTCGTTTGGGATACGATACAAATTTTCTCATTTTTATCCGTTTTAAAGGCCTCTGCTTCCGCAGTTGTTTCAATGATAACCGCCTTATTTGCACACCATCCCCTGATACCCTCTACCTCAGGATGTCCCGGGTTACCGACAATGATAATCTGCTTTCCTTCTGCACTCTCTTTTTGCACAATATTATGAATTCGTTTTACAAACGGGCAAGTAGCATCTATCACACGGAATCCGGCCTCTTCCATCTTGTCCGACACCTCTTTTGCCACCCCGTGGGAACGGATAATCAGCACTCCTTTTTCTCTGGCATTTAACTCCTCCAAAGACTCGATTACTTCCACTCCCTTTGCCGCCAGTTCCTTTACTACCTCTTCATTGTGTATAATCGGTCCGTAGGTATATATCTTCTTACCTTCTGCATTTTCTATCTGCTCATAAACCTTTTCCATTGCTTTCTTTACACCGAAACAAAAACCGGCGCTGTTTGCAAGTCTGACTTCCATATTTTTTCCTTTCAAACCAACATTCTTTCAATGCTATTGGTTTCATTCATTAAGCTGTTTTTTCATTGATAATTCCATCAATGCATGCAACTACTTCATCAATAGTCATATAAGAAGAATCAACCAGTACCGCATCTGCCGCCTGGGTTAATGGATTCAACTCCCTGGTCATATCACGGTGGTCACGTTCGATAATATCTGCTTCTATCTTTTTTATATCTGCCTCTTCGCCTTTGGCAATGAGTTCCTTATATCTTCTTTCTGCCCTGACAAGGCTGCTTGCAGTTAAGAAAATCTTCACCTCTGCATTCGGAAGCACTGCCGTTCCGATATCACGTCCGTCCATAACCACATCCGTAGTCGCCGCCAGTTTTTGCTGTAATTCCTGCAGTTTGGCACGTACTTTTCCGTTTACTGAGCTTGCAGAAGCCATATTGCCCACTTCCTCTGTGCGAAGAAAAGCATTTACATTTTCTCCGTTTAGCAATACCACCTGCTCGCCATTTACATATTCGATAGAAATATCTGCATTTTCACATGCCGTTTCAATTCCAACCGTATCGGATGCCGCAACATTTTCCCGAATCAGATACAAAGCCATGGCGCGGTACATAGCTCCCGTATCCACATAGATATACCCTCTGTTCTTTGCTACCTTTTTTGCGATGGTACTCTTGCCTGCTCCGGCAGGTCCGTCAATTGCTATATTAATACTCATAGTTTTTCTCTTCCTTTGCTCAAATTTATTTATCCTTGCTATTGCTGTTCCATCTTATCCCGGATACTCATTCCTGCCAGATATCCAGTTGACCAGGCAATCTGTAAATTAAATCCTCCTGTCATGGCATCCAGGTCCAACACCTCTCCTGCAAAATAGAGATTCTTTGTAATCTTGGACTCCATGGTGGATGGATTAATATCCTTTACATGCACACCACCCTGTGTGATGATGGCTTCCGTAAAAGGTCTTGTCCCCGTTACCGTAAGAGGAAGATTCTTTAATAAATCCACTAACAACAATCGCTCTTCCCTTGTAATATCGTGTACAAATTTATCCTGCGGAATCTGCGTCAGTTGGATAATAACCGGAATCATCTTAGAAGGAAGTAATCCATCGACGGCATTCTTAAACTGCTTATTCTGATTCTCCTCAAAATCCCGTAAAATACGCTTGTCCAACTGTTCTTTTGTCAATGCCGGCTTTATGTCTAAATATAACTCCACTTCTTTCCCGAAATACTTCTTACAGTAATAACTGCTGGCAGATAAAATCAAAGGACCACTGATTCCAAAATGGGTAAACAGCATCTCCCCAAAGCCCTGATAAATCTCTTTTTTACCATCCTTTAATGTCACATTTACATTCTTAAGTGCCAATCCCTGTAAAGATAAAGGCCAGCTCTCTTTTACGGTAAATGGAACCAGCGCCGGTTTTATCTCCGTCGTCCTGTGTCCGGTTGCTTCTGCCATCTTGTAGCCGTCACCGGTAGAACCTGTGGACGGATAAGAAATCCCCCCTGTAGCAATGACTACTGCATCTGCCATCAGGCGTTTCCCATCTGTCAAAATAACACCCTTTACGGTTTCATTTTCCACTATCAGCTGCTTTACTTCCGTATTCAGGGATATCTTTACTTTCTTTTTTAGCAATGCATTCTGAAGGGTTCGGATAACGTCCGAAGAATGGTCAGACACCGGAAATACCCGATTACCCCTTTCCACCTTAAGCGGACATCCATTTTCCTCTAACATCTGCATAACCTGCGTATTGTCATAGGTATAATAGGCACTGTATAAAAACTTAGGGTTGGATACCACATTGGCAAAAAACACTTCCGGGTCACAATCGTTTGTCACATTACATCGTCCTTTTCCCGTAATATATATCTTCTTCCCAAGCTTCTCGTTCTTTTCTAACAGCTCTACCTGCAAGCCTTCGCCTGCCGCCGCGTATGCAGCCATCATACCGGCAGCACCGCCACCGATTACGATACATTTTTTCATACAAATACTCTTTATCCTTTTTATTTTTCCTTAATCAGCGGATAATTTAACATTGGTTCCTCATCAATGAAATTAATCTCATCGTTTAAGTATACCTGATAATTATTCCAGGTCTGCTCTAACATCTCCAGATTCTGCTTTACCTGCTCCGGCACACGTAAACAAAGGGCTACTACCAAAGCATTGATAACACTAAGAGGTGCCACCAAAGAATCTACGATAGAAACCATGTCACTTCTTGCAAACAAATTACAGGACGAATACAAACACATCGGCGAATGCACATTATCCGTAATAGAAATAACCTTTGCATTTCTGTCTGTTGCAAATTCCATAGCCTTTAAGGTTCTCATGGAATATCTAGGGAAACTGATACCGATAACCGCATCCTTTTCATCAATACGGATCATCTGTTCAAACATTTCACTGACGCTGGTTGTTTTTAATAAAACAACATCCCCACGGATCATATTCAAATAAAAGGAATGGAACTCCGCCAATGGTTCACAACTGCGGATACCAACTATATAAATCGTTTTGGCTTCCAGAATAACATTTACGGCCGCCTCAAACGCAATCGGATCCATGGACTGTAATGTGTCCGAGATTTTCTCCATATCGGATGTCAGGACTGAGTGCAAAAGTTCTGTCTGAGAGCTCTTTCCG
>JAZSEL010000081.1:0-24089 GCA_045531685.1 Lachnospiraceae bacterium
TGTCTTAAGTGCAAGTGCTGCAGACTCTTCTGCTGTGTCTGTCACCATATGGTTTGTATGGAAGTCTCTTACTGCCCAGCAGTCAGAAACATAATGACCCTCAAAGCCCCATTTTCCGCGAAGCAAATCTACCATTAAGGCTTTGCTTCCGCAGCAAGGTTCTCCATTGGTACGGTTGTAAGCACCCATTACCGCTTCTACTCCCGCTTCTTTTACCAATGCTTCAAAAGCCGGGAAATAGGTCTCTTCCATATCCTTCTTATTAGCCTGGGCATCAAATTCATGACGGATGGCTTCCGGACCGGAGTGCACCGCAAAATGCTTTGCACATCCTGCTACCTTCATGTATTCTCCGTCTCCCTGAAGGCCGTTAACAAAAGCCACGCCGAGGCGTGAAGTTAAATACGGATCTTCGCCGTAAGTTTCATGACCGCGTCCCCATCTTGGATCACGGAAAATATTAACATTCGGTGACCAATAGGTTAATCCCTTATAGATATCCCTGTCCCCATGCTTGGAATATTCGTTATATTTTGCTCTTCCTTCTTTTGCAACACACTGTGCGACTTCATTTACCAGTCCGTCATCAAAAGTTGCTGCCTGACCAATGGACTGGGCAAATACGGTTGCAATACCGGCCCTGGCAACACCATGGATTCCTTCGCCCCACCAGTTATAAGCAGGAACACCCAATCTCTCAATTGCCGGCGCATCGTATTTTAACTGACTTGCCTTTTCTTCCACTGTCATTTGTGAAACCAGTTCAATTGCTCTTTTTCTTGCTTGTTCTCTGTTCATCCTTCAAAATACCTTTCTCATTTCAAGAATATATGTATTTCCGAAACGAATTCCCGTTACCCCTTTACAGCACCTGTTGTTAAACCATCAACAATCTGGTTACTGAAACAACAGTATACTATAATCGTAGGTATAATGGCAATTACTATTGCGGCAAACATCTGTGAATAATTGGTATTATATGGACCAACGAACTTAGATAAGGATACCGGCAAAGTCTTTTTTGCATCATCAGAGATAAATACCATTGCCAATAATAATTCATTCCAGTTAGCTACGAAAGACATAAGTCCCGTAACAAACATACCTGTCTTTGCAAGAGGAAATGCAATTGTTGTAAATGTCTTATAAATAGAACAACCGTCAATACAAGCCGCCTCAAAAAGCTCATTCGGAAGGGATTTAAAGAATCCTGTCATAATGAATATAGTAAGCGGCAACGAAAGGGTCAGGTACGGAAGCACCAATCCGATTAAGCTATTGGTTAATCCCATCTTGGAAAATCTGGTAAATACCGGGATTAATATACAATGTACCGGAACCATCATACCGGTAAGGAAATACGTCATTGTTAAATCTGCAAATTTCCATCTCATTCTTCCGATTGCAAAGGCTGCCATGGAACCAAACAACAATCCCAAAACAAGTGCAAGCACACAAACCAAAGTTGAATTCAAGGTAGCCTGACCAAGCCTGCCGGCTGTCCATGCAAACGTATAGTTTTCAATCATCGGACGTTCCGGAAGTGCCCAAGGAGAAACAAATAATGTCTTATCATCTTTTAATGAAACATATAATACCCACGCAAGAGGAAGCAGATAAACAACTGCTAAGATTGAAAGAAATATGTAAATAATTGTCTGCGCAATCTTACTGCTCTTACTTTGTACCTTTACTGATTTACTCATTACTTCCACCTCCTTACATCTCATAATTATCTACTTTTACAAATTTATTAATAAATACCGTTACCAACAGACAAAGTACAAGAAGAACAACACCGATGGCACTGGCATAACCGTACTTGAAATACTTAAAGCCCTGTGCATATAAATGGGTTGCCAATACTTCTGTCTGATGGTTTGGTCCACCCTCTGTCATATTAAAGATTAAGTCAAAGAATTTTAATGAACCGATTGCATTCAGCGACATGGCCGTAGCTACCATCGGTCTGATAAGCGGTAATGTAATATATCTGAACGCCTGCGGTTTGGTACATCCGTCAATATAGGATGCTTCGTATAAACTGGTATCAATTCCCGAAATCTGTGCCATATATAACATCATGGACTGACCTACATACTGCCATAAACATACAAAAGCAATTACCCACATCGGAAGAATAATAAATCCTTCTGTATCCATAAGCCATAACGGTCCTTCGATTCCAAATTCAGCCAACACCTGATTAATACCAAGCTTTGGAGTAAAAATGAACATCCATAACAAACCAAGTGCTGCAGAAGAAAGCACGCAAGGAAGATAATAAATATTCTTAAATAAGTTACGTCCTTTCTTTATATTTGTTAAAAGGGCTGCCAGGAAAAGTCCGGCAATTAACTGTGTTACTACGGAATAAATCAAGAAGAATGCTGAGTTCTTCATGGCATATAACATGGTTTTATCCCCTGTAAACAGAATCCTGTAATTTTCAAGTCCAATGAACTCCGGTTTTGTCAGTGCATTATAATCACAAAATGAATAATAAACAGACTGGCAAATCGGAATAAATAAAATGAATGTAAATAACAAAAATGCTGGTGCCACAAAAATGGTTATCGCTTTTTTGTCTCTTAATAACTTATCCATGTACACCTCCAAAATTTAGAAAAAACGGGATTGGATTGCTCCAATCCCGCGTGTAATGTTACTTCTTTTCTTATTTATTTAGCCCAAACATTGTTTGTGTAGAAATCTTCAATCTGCTGAAGTCCTTCTTCAATAGGAGTACCTAAGTAGATAGCTACCATAGCATCGTCAAATGCTGCACCTGCTTCTGTTGTAGCAAGTGATTCATTGTAGAAACCGAATGTAGATTTAGCATTGCCAAATACGTCCATTACGTAAGCAAGCTGTGCAGGAGCTTTTTCTGCATCGTATTCAACTGTTGTTACAGGAATCTTTCCACCAACTTCTGCTGTATACTTCTGAGCTGTATCGTCTGTGAAGTACTTCATGAAAGCGATAACTGCTTCCGGATTCTTTGTTGTAGCACTCATTGCTAAACTGTCAGATTTTGCGATAACTCTTCCGTCTGTTCCAGGGAATGCGAATACACCACACTTATCTTCGATTGCTGCGTTTGCACCATTCATCTGTCCGATTGCCCAAGAACCCTGAATTAACATAGCTGCTTCTTCATTGTAGAAGTTAGCTGTAGCAACGTCGTTTGTATCACCGGCTGCTGTTGGCTGGAAGTACTGAGAAATCTCAACTAATTTGCTTGCTGCACTTGCAACGTTTGCATCTGTCCAATGAGCTGTACCTGCATCGATTGCATCAATATCAACACCTTCTGAATCACAGATGTAACCTGCTAACATAGATAAGCACCATGCTGTACCGGCTGAAATAGTAAGTGGTGTGTAACCAGCGCCCTGAAGCTTAGCACATGCATCTAATAAACCAGCCCAGTCTGTAGGCATTTCAGAGATACCTGCATTAGCAAACATTTCTGTGTTATAGAATACACAAGCTGCTGCAATATTCAAAGGAATCGCATAAATCTTGCCATCATATGTCTGCTGTGAGAAAGCACCCTTGCCACCGTTGAATGTATCTAACCATCCATCAGCTTCTAAGTAGCTTGTTAAATCAGCAGCAACGCCAGGTTCAACGTAAACATCAAGGTTAGGACCAGGGCTTACGATAAAGCAGTCAGGTGTTTCGCCTGCAGCTACCAATGCGTTTAACTTTGCATAATATTCTTCAAGGTTAGTTGTAATAGGTGTTACGTGATAAACGCCTTCATAATCCTTGTTGAATCTTTCAACTGTGTCTTTGTAACCAAGAGAAATCAAATCTTCTGTTGCATTTAAATCATCCCAGAACATCCATGTGATTTCCTGAACGCCACCGGAAGAAGCTTCTTTGCTTCCGCAACCGGTTAACAATGTAGCAACCATAGCTACTGACAGTAAGATTGCCATAATTCTTTTTTTCATTACTATACCCTCCCATGTAATAGTTTTGATATGTATTATTTACACGTCTACGATAGCACGATATGTCCGTATTTTTCTTCCCAATACTTGCGTTGTAATTATCAATTCTTGCTAATCACTTTGCACGCATTCGTCATTTTTTACGTTTGCTTTGTGCCATTTTTGTGCATTTTGACTATTCAATTACCAAAAATTGCGTTTATGTTTACTTTTTGCTATCTTTTTGTTAATCTAAAATCAATAAATTGTTATATTTTTAGTTTTTTTTCGCAATTATTGAATGTCAATAATTGCATTTTGGTACGAAAGGACTATTCATACTATGATTGAGAACTTAAAAGGGATATACGAGACCGTCAATTTCAAAGAAAACACCTCCTTCCGTTTATATGTGAACGATGAATATGAAGACTATCCTCCACACTGGCATAACTCTATGGAAATCATTATGCCTTTGGAAAACAGCTATACCATTGACTGTTGCAACCAGAAGACTGTGTTGCGTGAAGGAGATCTTCTTTTTATCTGGCCATGCTGCATTCACTCTCTATACGCACCGGTTAGCGGAAAACGGATTATCTTTATTGTTGACATTAATGTCTTGGGGGAGATTAAGCAAATGTCTGCTTTGCATTCCATCTTATCCCCTATTACCTTAGTGACTCCGGAAAGTCATCCTGACTGCCACACATCCATCCGTGACGCCCTGCTCTCCATCCGTGACGAATATCATAAGGAAAACGTGTTTGCCGATTTGTTTATATACGGGAAAATGCTCCATATTTTTTCCGAGCTTTCCCACGGAGCTGCAGAAGGCAATTCCACTTTTGATGTAACTGCCAACAAGCAACAGGAGTACACAGAAAAATTCATTTTTATCTGTCAATATATCAATGACCACTGCACCGAAGATTTGAGCCTTGATGATATCGCCAGCCTGGCAGGTTTCAGCAAATATCATTTTTCCAGATTGTTTAAACAATTTACCAACGTTTCTTTTTATAAGTTTTTGAATCAGAAACGGATTGCTCTGGCCGAAAAACAATTATCCAACATGAGCAATTCCATTACGGATGTCGCCATTAACTCCGGCTTTTCCAGCATGTCTTCCTTTATCCGTATGTTCAAGCAGATAAAGGGCTGTACTCCTACAGAATTCCGCAACATGCACCATCGAAATCTGAAATATTATGAAAACAGTGAAGTATAACTATGCATCATTTACTAAAAATTGCTCTTTTTTTAAAAATTGCCATCATTTAGGAAACTATTGTATTTAAATAAAATTCTACTATACTGAATAATATGGAAACGGAGGATATGAATATTTATGCAACACATTGAACTCTTTTCACTTTTCCAGTCCGGAATGGTATTGCAGCGCAATAAACCTATACGCATCTGGGGAAACGCACCGATTAACAGCATTGTTACCGTTTCACTAGATACCTTTAGTGTTGCTGCTTCTACCTGGGAAGATGGTTCTTTTTCCATCACGCTTCCCAGTATGAAGGAGGCAATCGGTTGCACGTTAACCGTATCCTGCAATGTAGAAAATATTCTGCCCGTTGTATTAACCGATGTTGCTATCGGTGATGTGTGGCTTGCAGGCGGACAGTCCAATATGGAATTCTTCCTTCGTTATGACAAGGATTGGGACAAGGTTAAGAATTATGAGAACAATCCTTTGATCCGTGTATACAATGTCCCTCAGGTAGCCTTTGAAGGACACACCTCCCGGACAATACCGGGATATGGCCGTTGGATGCAGTCTGACGACCCTGATTTTGAGACTTTCTCAGCACCGGGCTATTCCTTTGCCAGACATTTGCAACCCCATATTGATGTTCCAATCGGTATTATCGGTTGTAACTGGGGCGGCACCACCGCTACGGCGTGGGTGGACGAATCCGTTTTGGAAGAAGAACCGTTACATGTCTACTTAAAGGAATACCGGGATGCTTGTGCTTTATACTCCGAAGAAGAAATGACCCGCATTTCCTTAGAAGCCTGGGCATTTGAAGATTCTTTGGAACACAATCTGGAATTCCGTCCATTGCTTTACGGACGGGACTATGACTGGCAGCTGCAATTCCTTGCCGACCATAAGAACGACCCTGTTATTCCACTGGGACCATACAATATCAATCGTCCCGGCGGTCTCTTCCATACCATGTTAGAACCGCTTATGGATTTTGCTATAAAAGGAGCTATCTGGTATCAGGGTGAATCCGATGCCGGTCATCCGGACATCTATCACATACTTATGGAACGCCTGATATCCTACTGGCGTAAGCGTTGGAATGATGAATTACCATTCTTCTTTGTACAGCTTGCTCCATTCGGTGTATGGTTGGAATGTACTTCCGACAATTATGCACTTGTAAGGCAAAAGCAGGAATATGTTAGCGACCATGTGCCAAATACCGGTATGGTAAGCATTATGGATATCGGCTCCTATTACGATATTCATCCAAAGGAAAAAATGGAAATCGGAAGACGTTTTGCTCTTCTTGCCAGAGGAATGGTTTACGGGGAAGATATCCTTTGTCAGTCTCCACGGTTAAAAACGGTATCCCGTACCGGCAACTCGGTTTGTTTAACCTTTGATTATTGTTCCTCTCTGACTATCGGAGAACAGAAGTCTGATTGGAAAATCACACAGAACAACACGGATTTGACTGTGGATTCTGTATCCGCCAAAGACAATACTATTACCATTACTTTGAAAGAAGCAGCCGATGCACCGCTTTGCATTTCCTTAGCAGATGCCGATTATGCGGAAATTCATATATGGAACGAAGCAGGATTACCTCTTAGCCCGTTTCCGCCGATAGTATGCTAAATCTTTCTTTTTCATTATAAAACTTTGCCGCATATGCGGCAGCCCACGGTGGTTCTCCTTGTGGTCCACCAAAAAACCTCAAAATGCCAGCCGTCTAACCCCCGGCTGGCATTCCTCTTTCTACCGTCAAACCTGTAAAATCTATATACAAATCACCTTTACACAAAAACATTTACTTTAACATTTCGTATAATAACTTCCTCCTGCCTGTCTTGCCATATTCTTCATGCACAACTCCATTAACGCAATTCCAACCTGTTGAATGGATATATTCTTTTTGCATTCCGTATCCAGCCGCTCATATATCCCATCCAGAGATAGGGGCTCATAATCCAATGTGGCAGCCACTGCCTTTTCTACAAAGGATAATCTCTCATTCCCTGTCAGTTCTCCATCCCGGCTTACTCTTCTCCTGTCCGGGGAATCCCTTATGCCACCGGTCCCATATTTTTCACTAAGCATATCCAACTCTTTTTCAAAATCCTCCATGCAGGGAAGAATATCCGCTCCCTGAGCAATCAACCGGTTGCATCCCTTACTCAACACATCATCCACTCGTCCCGGTAAAACCCGGATTTCTTTCCCCTGCTCCAATGCCATATCAACCGTAATCAATGTCCCGCTCTTCTCTCTGGCTTCCATTACAAGAAGAATGTCGCACAGGGCACTGATTATCCGGTTTCTTAAGGGAAACAGTCCTGCCGCCGGCATGGTCCCCGGCGGATATTCGCTGATAACCCCTCCCTCTGCCGGAATCTGTTCAAAGAGATTTTGATTTTCCTGAGGGTAACATACATCTACTCCACACCCCAATATGGCATAGGTCCTTCCCCCGTATTCCAACGCGGTCCTCTGGGCAATTCCGTCTATTCCCCTTGCCATACCACTTACAATGGGAATCCCTCTTTGTGCAAGCAACCTGCAAAATTGCTTCGTCTGCTTCTCTCCGTAGTAGGAATGCTTCCTGGTTCCCACAACCGATACGGTAAACACTCCCTCCTCCGGAAGTCTGCCTCTTACAAACAATCCGTTTGGCGGGTCTGCAATCTGCAACAGCCTTTTAGGATACGCCTCATCAAATATGGAATAATACGCAATTCCTCTTTTTTGCAAACGCTTTATTTCTTCTGCCGGGTTCTTACAATCCCTCTCCTGCAAAAAGGTCTTATATTGTGCCGGCAAAAGCAGTGGTTCCAATTCTTTTTCCGGTGCCAAAAAAATTGCCTCCCCACTGCCGAAATACTCCCACAGCCTGTGAATGGTCTTTTTCCCGAACCCATTCATACTTTGCAAAAAGAACATAATCTCTCTATCCTGCATCCATACTCACTCCTTCCCTTGCCCGATAACATACCGCTTCTGCCAGATGCTCCATGCGTATCTGTTCTTCCTCATCCAAATCCGCAATCGTTCTTGCTACTTTTAATATTTTGTGATAGGAACGGGCACTGAGGTTCATCCGATAAAATACCTTCTCCATATAGGCGGCTTCTTCCTTTCCCAAATAGCAGTACCGCATAATCTCTTTGGAAGAAATATCCGAATTAAAGCATAGTCCCGTCCCTGCAAAACGTTCCTCCTGCCTTTTTCTTGCCCGCATAACCTGACGTCTCATATCGGCACTGCTAATGGTTCCCTTTTTACTGTTCAATTCCCTTACATCCACCATCTGTGCCGTTACATGCAAATCAATCCTATCCCGGATTGGTCCCGATATCTTATTTTGATAGCGCCGGATTTCCCTCTCACTGCAATGGCATCTGCTTTTATCCGGATAGAAGCCGCAAGGGCAGGGATTCCATGCTGCCACAAGCATAAAATCCGCCGGATACCAATAGGTTCCCTGACTTCTGGATATCTGGATTCTCTTTTCCTCTAAGGGTTGGCGCATAACCTCAATACATTCTCTTGAGAATTCGGGCAACTCATCCAAAAACAATACCCCTCTATGAGACAGACTGAATAATCCCGGTTTGGGTACCATGCCTCCTCCTGCAAGAGTTGCTGCTGTTGTGGTATGATGGGGCGCCAAAAACGGACGGGAGGTAATCAGATATCTCTTAGCATCCAACAGTCCGCATACACTGTATATGGATGAAACCTCCAGGCTCTCTTCCATGGTCAAAGGCGGAAGAATCCCCGGAATCCGTCTTGCAATCATGGTCTTCCCGGCCCCCGGCGGACCACTGATTCCCATATGGTGAAATCCGGCGGCCGCAATAAGGGCGGCCCGTTTTCCGGCTTCCTGCCCAATTACATCCTCAAAGTCCTCCATCTCATTGCGGTCCTTTGCAAACACCTCGTTAATATCCAGTGAAACAGCGCCCTCCCTCCATTTGTCCTTTGTCGAGAAAAAGGTAACAACCTGCAAAAAATCCTCTACTCCTACTACTGTTATTCCTTCTATCACTGCCCCCTCCAACGCATTGGCTTTCGGCAGGATACATGCCAGCATTCCCCTCTTCTTTGCCTCTCTTACAATGGGAAGGATTCCTTTTACCGGTTTGATTTCTCCGTTTAGACCCAACTCTCCCACCATGCAGATACCAGCTACATACTCCGCCGGAATGTGTCCCAAAGATACCAGAATCCCAATGGCGATGGGAAGGTCATAGGCAGTTCCCTCCTTCTTCACGTTAGCGGGCGAAATGTTAACCGTAATATGTACCGGCGGTAATGCAATGCCACAGTTGCGCAATGCCACCCGCACCCGTTCCCTTGCTTCCTTTACCTCTCCCGACAACATACCAACCATATCAAATGCCGGCATGGTCTTAGCGATGTCCACTTCCACCTGCATAAGCATGCTGTCAATTCCATGGACACTTCCTGTTGTAATTGTGGAAACCATAATCCTCCTTTCTCTGTTTTTCTTTTTGTGAAATCATTGGCGATACGCCATAAGAATTCTGCAGATTACCCTGCATTTATCTGAATGTGAAAACGGAACAGACTGTTCCTGACGCGAATATAACACATTCCACAAATTGTAGCAATTAATTTTAACTATTTCCCACAAGTTCTGCATTTCGCACACATAACACCTGTTATTTTTGTGCACCCCTAACAAGGAGTAATTCACAATTTCTCATTGTGAAATCCGTCAAATTGCACAAAGAAACCGGATGCATCCTCTGCATCCGGTCCTCCTATTAAAATAATTTCATTTCCATAGAATCCGGGTCAACAGCAAACTGTACTGCCACCTCTTTTGATATTCTTCCCTGGAAGTATAACTGCTGAATGGAATCATCCATAGTAATCATTCCCAATTTACGGTTGGTCTGCATAACCGAAGTAAGCTGATGGGATTTTCCTTCACGAATCAGGTTACGCACTGCATTATTGGTATGCAACACTTCAAAAGCCGCCACACGTCCGTCTCCGTCTGCATTTGGTAATAACTGCTGGGAAACCACCGCTTCCAGTGTATTGGCGAGCTGTACACGGATCTGTTGCTGCTGATGCGGCGGGAATACGTCAATCACACGGTCAACGGTACTGGCTGCACCAATGGTATGCAAAGTAGAAAGGACAAGATGACCGGTTTCTGCTGCTGTAATCGCCACGGAAATCGTCTCAAAATCTCGCATCTCTCCTACTAAAATTACATCCGGGTCCTCACGCAATGCCGCACGGAGTGCATTGGCATAAGATTGGGAATCCAATCCAATTTCTCTCTGGTTAACAATAGACATATCATGACGATGAAGATATTCAATCGGGTCTTCCAAAGTAATGATATGGGCATCCCTGTTATGATTTGCCTTATCTATAATGGCCGCCAGAGTAGTAGACTTACCGCTTCCGGTAGGTCCTGTCACCAAAACCAGGCCTCGCTTACTCTTGTACAAATCAATTACCGACTCCGGTACCCCAAGGGATTCCGGGGAAGGAATCTCACTACTTACCAAACGGAACGCCATGGCAACCGTACCACGCTGTTTAAACGCATTCACTCGATAACGTCCCAATTCCGGAATGGAATACGAAAAGTCCAGTTCTCCTCTTTCTTCAAAACGCTCTCTCTGAGCTTCCGACATAACCCCTAACAACACATCCATGGTGTCTCCCGGCATCATTCTGTCATATGGCATTGTTACCAATTTGCCGTTCACACGCATCTTAGGCGGAATACCTACTGTAATATGTACATCCGATGCCTTATTTTCCCAGGCTGTCTGCAAAATTTCTCTGATTGTAGCCATTCTTTTACCTCTCCTACACATTGATAGGAATACTTTACCATGTTTTTGCAAAAATAACCATGCTTTTAGCACAAACACCGTAACTTTTGACTTGAAAATATAAGGAAAAGCACTTTCACTGTCCGCCTCACATAAAATAAATAAAATAACTTTGGAGGCTCCCATGAAGACTTTCATGCAACCCTTGGAAAAAGAGGAAGAAGAATATTATCTCCATTTACTAAAACACGGGAATCCAGAGGAAGCAAATGAGGCAAAGGATATTCTGATTACCAGGAATCTGCGTCTGGTGGCCCATATTGTCAAAAAGTATCAAAATACGGACACAGAAGCCCAGGACCTTATCTCTATCGGAACCATCGGTCTTATCAAAGCCATTCTTTCCTATGATACGGATAAAAATTCCAAACTGGCTACCTATGCCGCCAAATGCATCGAAAACGAACTTCTTATGATGCTACGCAATAAAAAGAAACTTTCACGTGAGATTTCCATATATGAGCCCATCGGAACCGACAAAGAAGGCAATGAAATCAGCCTTTTAGATATTTTAAAGCAGGAACAGACCGATATTATCGAAGAAATGAACACACAGGAACAAATAAAAAAACTCCACACCTTTATTGATACCTGTCTCTCTCCCCGGGAAAAGGAAATCATTCTTCTTCGCTATGGCTTACTGACCGGAAAAGAAGTAACCCAAAGAGAAATCGGTGAATATTTCGGTATCTCCCGCAGCTATATTTCCCGCATTGAAAAAAAAGCCCTGCTCAAACTGCGTAACGAATATGAACGGACAGAAAAATGCAAATCCTGACCCACTGCAAATTAGCTGCTTATTAAGAAAATTCTGGGTTTTACCCACCAAAACTTGCTTAGTTACAATTTAGTAGGTAGATTTTTCTTCAAAATTAAAAAAATACCTACGTGATGTCTCCTTTTGACTATCCCGTAGGTATCTTTCCCACCTATCCTTAGGCTATCTATTGCTTATATGATTTAATTCAATGAGTTTCTTACATTTTTTACCTACTATCTAGTTCAAACCACCAACTCTAGTAGGTAAAAATTGTTTACATAACTTTTCACACATTCAAAAAAACAGGTTATCATAATATAAACTCTGCCATCACATAATTAGCTACATCCATCCCCCGCTTTGACAAACAGATTCGTCCATCTTTGCAAAGCAGAAGCTTCTCATTGCGAAATCTCTCAATTATCCCGGGATATACTTCATATGGGCTTTTACCAAAACGGGCCGTAAATTCCGCAACTGAAATACCACGTTTCAACCGCAATCCCAAAAACATAAACTCTTCCATTTGTTCTTTAGCAGAAAGGCTCTGTATCTCTTCATGAAGAGCATGGAAAATAACAGGTTCACGGCTACCCTCCTGCTTTGTTTCAGGCAATCCGCCGTTGTCTTCCCCAAGAAAGTGTCCGATATATTCTTCTCTGTCCGTACAATTTTTAAACCGATACCCCTTTAAATAGGAAGCCGCACCGATTCCCACTCCCAAATACTCAACACCTGTCCAGTAAGTCAGATTGTGACGGCATTCAAATCCCTTCCTTGCATAATTGGAAATTTCATAGCGTAGGTATCCTGCCTTTTCCAATACTGACTTTGTAGCGTGATACATCTTCCGCTCGGTATCTTCATCCGGCAATTCCGGATACCTTAGGTCCGCTTTCCCCGAATTATCAGTACCTCCTGTTTCTTCCCCATATCTTTCATAGAAAGGAGTTCCTTCCTCAATAATAAGACTGTATGCGGAAATATGCTCCGGATTCAGGGTTATCACCTTTTCCAAGGTATTCATATAAGATTCATAGCTCTGTCCCGGAAGAGCAGACATAATATCGATATTTATGTTGGTAAACCCTGCTTTTCTTGCATTTTCAAAAGTTTCCAAAAACTGCTCATACGTATGGATACGCCCCAATTCCTTTAACTCTGTATCATCCGCTGACTGAAGACCGATGCTCAGGCGGTTAATCCCACATTCCCTATAAAAAGACAGCTTATCAAAATCGGCGGTGGCCGGATTGCATTCCACGGTTATTTCCGCATCCGGTCTCAAATGATACTCCTTCCTGACTGCCAACATAATTCTCTCCATTTGGCTTCCTGTAAGCAGGGAAGGCGTTCCGCCCCCAAAGAACACGGATATCACTTCATAGTCTTTTACCCCATCCGCCATCAAAGAAATCTCACGTAATAATGCCTTTACGTAACTCTCCCGCTCCTGCCCACAGGCAGGAGCCGAAAGAAAGTCACAATAAAGGCATTTCTTTTTGCAAAACGGAATATGAATATAAAGACTTAAAGGCGTTCTCTTAATTTTCATCCAGCTTTAATACACTCATGAATGCTTTCTGCGGAATCTCTACATTTCCCACCTGACGCATTCTCTTCTTTCCTTCTTTTTGCTTCTCTAACAGTTTCTTCTTACGGGTAATATCACCACCATAGCACTTGGCAAGGACATCCTTACGCATAGCCTTTACGGTTTCTCTGGCAATTACCTTACCGCCCACAGCGGCCTGAATCGGAATCTCGAATAAATGACGCGGAATCTCCTCTTTGAGTTTTTCACACATTCTGCGTCCTCTTTCATAGGCACTCTCCTTATGAACAATAAAGGAAAGGGCATCCACTTCTTCTTTGTTAATTAAGATATCCAGCTTCACAAGTTCTGACTGCTCATATCCCTTCATTTCATAATCAAAGGACGCATACCCTCTGGAACGGGATTTCAGTGCATCAAAGAAATCATAAATAATCTCATTCAAAGGAAGCTCATATTTTAATAACACACGGGTCTCTTCCATATATTCCATACCAAGCTGACGGCCGCGTCTTTCCTGACAAAGCCCCATAATGGCACCGATAAACTCTGTCGTTACCATAATCTCTGCGGTCACGATAGGTTCTTCCATATACTCAATCTCCGATGGGTCCGGTAAATTGGATGGATTGGTCAATTCAATGACTTCTCCATTGGTCTTATGCACTTTATAAATAACACCCGGAGCTGTGGTTACCAAATCCAGATTGTATTCTCTCTCCAGACGCTCCTGAATAATTTCAAGATGTAAAAGCCCTAAGAAACCGCAACGGAACCCAAATCCCAAAGCAACGGAGGTTTCCGGTTCAAAATGCAAGGAAGCATCGTTTAACTGCAATTTTTCCAAGGCATCGCGTAAATCCGGATACTTGGCACCATCTGCCGGATACATTCCGCAATATACCATGGAGGTAACCTTTTTATATCCCGGAAGCGGCTGGGCACAAGGATTCTGGGCATTGGTAATGGTATCACCTACTGCTGTGTCTTTTACATTTTTGATAGATGCCGTAATATATCCTACCATTCCCGCTGATAATTCTTCACAAGGAAGGAACTGGCCGGCTCCAAATGTTCCCACTTCCACTACTTCGGCAGTGGCTCCCGTAGCCATCATCTTAATCGGGGTTCCCTTAGAAACTCTTCCTTCCATAATACGGCAGAATACAATAACACCTCTGTAAGAATCATATACGGAATCAAAAATGAGCGCCTGTAAAGGTGCATTTGCATCCCCCTTCGGTGCAGGAATCTTCTCTACGATTCGTTCCAAAACGTCCTCAATTCCGATTCCGTTTTTAGCACTGATTAATGGGGCGTCCTGCGCTTCTATTCCAATAACATCTTCGATTTCATCGATAACTCTCTGTGGTTCCGCACTCGGCAAATCAATCTTATTAATAACCGGAAATACATCCAGATTATGGTCAAGTGCCAGATACACATTTGCTAAAGTCTGTGCTTCAATTCCCTGTGCCGCATCCACAATCAAAATGGCTCCGTCACAAGCTGCCAATGCACGGCTTACTTCATAGTTAAAATCCACATGACCGGGAGTATCAATCAGGTTAAAAATATACTCCTCCCCATTTTTTGCCTTATAAACGGTACGGACTGTCTGGGCTTTAATCGTAATGCCTCGCTCCCGCTCAATATCCATATTATCTAAAATCTGCTCCTGCATCTCACGGCTGGTGAGCAGTCCCGTATGCTCTATAATACGGTCTGCCAAGGTACTTTTTCCGTGGTCAATATGAGCAACAATACAAAAGTTTCTAATCTTTGACTGGTCAATTGTTGACATGTAAAATCCTGCCTTTATAAATTCTCCCTGCAAAATCAGTAAGTGCCCTTGGCACTTTTACGCAAAAAGTCAAGGTTAAGTATAACAAAGTAGGTTTGCAAGGTCAACGGAAGCTTTCATTTTTTCCCATTTAATCCTCTTTCTCCAAGCACATGGACAGGACATGGGCAATGATATCCAAGGAATTGCGTACCTCCTCACAAGTATTGGTTTGGGCGCCCAGTTCAATCAATAACGATTGCGGGCGCAGATGCATATTATAACGGTATCCCTTCAGATAAATCCGCCTTGTCAGACCCGGATAATATTCGTTACACAGCACCTGCATCTGAAAAGAGAAAGCCAGGTTATCAGCTATGTACGGATTTTCCAGATAATCAATATCCCCCTGCTTTACGGTGTGGGACAATCCATTGAAAAACATTACCTGGGCGGCCTGTTTTCCATTCTGTTCCGATACCAGTTTTCTATCCTCCGCCACCGCATCCCTATGCAAATCAATCACCACTTCTATGGATGGGTATTCCTGTAAAATTGCCTCAATATTGGGAAGGGCATAGGAATAGGCATAATCCCTTGTTTCCACATCATATTCCCCCGTATGATGCAGCACTTCATACCCATACTCCTCCTTTAGCAGGTTTGCCAGATACTCTCCCGCACCTACGATAGATGTATTGACATCCCCCGGAATGGAATCGGCGAAGGTTTCCTGGGAGTGGGTATGATAAATCAATATCTGTGGTCCGCCATTTGGCACTGACAGGGAGATCTCCCTTTTAAGCAGCTCCTTGGGATTTATTTTTTCATCCTCAATTTCCGTCGTTGCATCTACGGCAAAGAACTCTTTTCTAATCATTGTAGAATCCGAAAAAAGACTCCAGTCATATTCCTTCTGTTTTTTGGTATTCGGTTCAAATCCGGAAGGAGTCAGAAAGACAGAAGCCACATCAACCGTTTCTTCCATGGTTTCCTCCGGCTCCTGATTTTCTTCTGTCCCGTCTGCCCGGACACCTTCCTGATTCTCCGAACTCTCTTGTTCTTCTTCCTCTCCTTTTTCCATCGCGTTTTCCTTTAACAATTGCTGTTCCAATTCTTCTCCCAATGCCAAATCCGTTCTCTTTTCCGTTCCCTGCTCTACTACCTCCTGAACAAGAAGATATTCATAGAGGGGGCTTAATTTACTGATTAAAATTTCGTATCCATTATTCTTTTTCTGTTCATGAAATAAATATCCGAAAACCGGCAGATGTGTTTGTATCACATCCCATTCCAATCCGTTTCCAAACACTTCCTTGTCCGATAATGTATAAACCTTCTCTTCCTTCTCCTGTGACGGTTCTGCCTTAAGCAGTATCAGAAGCAAAAGAACGGCAAATAAAAAAAAGCCTACACGCCTGCTATATTTCCTAATTTCCATATAGCAAGGTATGCAGGAATGATTTTACATATTACGGAAATCCTTCAATTGCATAATAAAGAATGTACCGGGCACATTCTCACGGAGCCTCTCTTACTTCATAAGAATTTCCTATGAAATAAAAAAAGCACTCGCATGACGGTACGAGTGCTCTCCTGATTCATTCTCTATTAAGCCATTTCATTTACAGACTTTGCAAGACGGGACACTTTTCTGGAAGAAGTATTCTTATGATACACTCCCTTAGAAGTTGCCTTATCAATAGTCGCTGTAGCTTCTACTAAAGCAGCCTTTGCAGCTTCTTTATCGTTAGCTTCAATTGCAGCGTATACTTTCTTAATAGAAGTCTTAACGCCGGACTTGATAGCCTTATTACGCTCTGCATTCGCTCTGCTTACTAAGATTCTCTTTTTTGCGGATTTGATATTAGCCAAGATCTACACCTCCTGATCATTCATCTATGTTACTGGTAAGTGATACATCTAAGCCGGACACGGACGATTCGATGTAAACACGCGTATTTTATTTTAGGTTAAGACTTCCTACTTGTCAATAGCTAATTTCAATACTTTTACTGTTTTCCCAAATTTTTCGTACATATTTTTTTATCTTCTGCAAAAAATATAGCAAGACAGCATAGGATAGAAACAGAAATTTCCTTATATACCTGCCACTCATACATTTTATGAAGAAAAAAGGAGTATGACATGTCACGTTTCCCAATCAGAACCGACCTCGCACTGGAAGCACGGGAATTCATTGAAGAAGCCAATGGCGAAATGCGGGGTGTTATCGTAGATACCTATCCGGATGCGGATGGAACCATACAGGTAACGCATGTACAAATTACTACAAAAAACGGTGCCAAATCCATGGGAAAACCCATTGGTACGTATATTACTCTGGAAGCTGATGCATTGACCGAACCGGACGATGACTACCATCGGGAAGTATCCCGTTCGGTTGCCAGACATTTACAGTCCCTTCTTCCGGACTGCCGTGAAGAAAAATCCATTCTTGTTGTAGGACTTGGTAACCGGGATGTGACCGCAGATGCCCTCGGTCCCGAAGTCGTAGACCATCTGAATGTTACACGGCATATTGTAAAACAATTTGGTCCTGCTGCCTACTCACGGGAAAGGATTCATCAAATCAGCAGTATTATTCCCGGTGTCATGGGAAAAACCGGTATGGAAACTGCAGAAATCATCGAAGGTATCGTATCCACAACCCATCCGGATATTGTTGTTGTCATTGATGCATTAGCAGCAAGAAGCACAAAACGCTTGACCCGGACCATTCAGATTACCAATACCGGCATCCATCCCGGTTCCGGAGTGGGCAATCACAGACATTCCCTGACAGAGGAAAGTCTTGGTGTACCCGTAATTGCCATCGGTATTCCTACCGTAGTGGATGCTGCCACTATTGTAAATGATGCCATTGAACGGATTCATACCAAAAATGCGTCCCTTCTATCGGAAGAAGCAAGCGAAACCCTCTACGATATGCACAATATGTATGTTACCACAAAGGACATTGACGCCACCATAAAAATGCTGGGCTTTACTCTGTCAGAGGCATTAAACATTGCCTTTGAACTCTGTGAATAAAGAAATACCCATTAAAATATGCGTTCCGCCCTTTGGCGGTTACAACAAACAGGGCGTAAGAATTTCTCTTCGCCCTGTTTATGACTTATTGGTTGTCTTTTATCCTATCTTCTGTGACCGCCGCCACCATGGCTTCTGCCACCTGCGGAACGGTGATGTCCGCTTCCGCCACCGCCGCTTCCGGAGTCACTTGACATCTTTGTCTTAGAAACAGACTTACGGATAAATCTGTCTTCCTGCATACGGATATGTGGTCTTCCACCCACTACATAAGTAGTATCCGTAACTGTCTTTTTCCCTTTTTTACCGATACAATTAATCAAACAGAAAATTCCTGCAATGAATGCCGAGCCAATAAACGCATACAACAGAACCGGTTCCTCACTGTCCGTTCCGATATAGGCATCCGCATATTCATTTACAATTCTCTTATATGCTGTATATGGATCATCCTCCACTACGGAAAGACTGTAGTTCATAATGTTTTCCAATGCACCTACGGTAAAATAGTCCTCAATTCTTCCCGAGGTTGACATCCAGGAATATACATAACCATCCGCTTCCCGATACCAGTTATCCAGAAATACCATGCTGTCCCCATATGGCTTATCGTAACCCATCTTATGCTCATCCGCAAAATTGTCCGCATAAACCATAACACATTTTTCCGTAGGAACAGGTCCGATAATATCTTCGTACTGAGCCGCATAATCCACAAGGGACTCATTCAGTGTGACAACTGCGATATCGCTTCGTGTTTCCACTTCTTTTTCATCAATTAACTGCCGTAATTGATCCTCTTCTTCATCCGTAAGCACCTCTGCATAGTCGTATACCTGCTCGATTTCCGTAGATTCTGTATTACCGCGGACCTCTGACAAAGCCGAAACGGACTGCGGCTTGCTCACAAAAAAGGCTAATGAGCAGATAGCCATACAAATGGCAAACAGCCCTGCACTGTATGCAAATACTTTCGGATAAGCAATCGGTGTTTTTCCGATTACTTTACCTGTCTGGCCATTTACATGATATGTATATGTTTTTCCCTGATATTTGAATTCATACACCCAAACCGGAAGCAGGGCATACTCACATGCTCTCTGGGTTAAATCAACATCCTGATGTACACTTGTTAATGACGAATACCCCAAAAGAGTATCCTGCAATAAGGAACGGGAATCCTTTCTTGCCTTATCCTCTGCTCTTTCCTTTAGCGCCGCCGGATCATCGCTGTATTTTTCACCAAGGAAACCGGACATATACTTGTCTTCAAAGTCTACAAGGGCACTATAATGATACGGTTCCACCAAATCCATCACGGAATTATCCATGTTTACGGAAGCATCCACAGGGATTTTATCAAAATCAATGTCCATATCTCTGGCTACATGATAATAAGAGGTCTCCTTATATCTGTAATCCCCGCTTGTCCAGGTACGGACCTTGGTTCCGGTTGCCTGATAGCGCACATCCGAATGAAAATCGTACATAAAGAACGGAACGTAAGTACCTTCCATCTTCTCAATGCTGGCATTGGAAAGATATTCCTTTGGCGTAAACATACGCTTCTTAAATTCTTTCTTAATGGCTTCAACGGCTTCCTGCTTATTGATTTTAAAAGGAAGTACCAAATGCGGCGTATATTCTCCACTGATACGCTCCTCAAATACATGATAGCTTCCACAGTTTGGACATTTTGTCGCCGAAGTGTGCTCAGACACTTCTAATGGTGCACCACAGTTCCCACATTGGGCAACACCCACTCCTGCAATTTTTTCCTGTGACTCTTCACTTTCACAATGAGGACATACCATTCTTCCCTTATCCGGACTATATACCGAATTGCCCCCACAATTCTTACACTTAAAAATCATTTCTCATTCCCCTTTATTTCTTTCCGTATACTGTGAAAAATGACAAAGTCATTTTTCTGTAGGAATGCCTCCGGCATTCCGCGTGAAGACACGAATGTGTTCGTGTCTTTTACATTCTATCCGGTGCCTCAAATCCAAGCACATCAATACATGCTTCTAAGATTTCCTTGCAAAGCACCAAAAGTGCAATAAAGCTTGCTTTCTTAGCTTCATCTTCTTCTGCAAGAATCTTTGTTTCATGATAGAAGCTGTTAAATGCATTACACAAATCGTAAATATAAGCACATACCTTATGTGGTGCGCATTCTTCATAAGCACCTTCCATCATGGCATTGAACTTAGAAATTTCAATCATTAAATCCTTCTGATGCTTAGTAACCGGTGCCTGAATTGAAATACCGTCAAGGCTCGCACCACCCTGTACATATTTTGCAAGAATGGACTTAATACGTACGATTGTATAAAGAATGTATGGACCGGTATCTCCTTCAAAAGAAGTAAAGCGGTCAATATCAAACACATAATCCTTGGATGCCTGATTGGAAAGGTCACCGTATTTTACAGCAGAAAGAGCTACAATCTTAGCCGTTGCCTCTGCTTCCTTTTCATCCATTTCCCTTCCGTCCGTCATCTTACGGAGCATTTCGTCATTGATGTCAGAAAGAAGATGCTCCAGACGCATAACGCCGCCGTCACGGGTCTTAAACGGCTTACCGTCTTTTCCGTTCATAGTACCAAAGCCGATATGCATCAGTTCGGTTTTTGGTGCAACCAACTTTGTTTTTCTTGCGCAACGGAATACCTGCTCAAAGTGAAGCGCCTGACGCTTATCTGTTAAATAGATAATCTTGTCCGGATTGTATTCTTTCATACGCTCCATAATGGTTGCCAAGTCCGTTGTCGTGTAAAGAGCCGCTCCGTCTGATTTTAAAATCATACATGGAGGAATCTCTTTGGTATCCGTTTCTTCCTTTACATCTACTACAAGAGCACCTTCGCTCACATATGCATACCCGTCATTCTTCATCTGCTCTGCCATAGCCGGAATCACGTCATGAACATCGGATTCACCCTTCCAAAGATCAAATTCTACATTAAGGTTTGCGTAGTTTTTCTTAAGGTCTGCTACGGAAACCTTCATAATATGCTGCCATAATGCACGATGACCTCTAACGCCTGACTGAAGCTTAAAGGTAGCTTCCATCGCTTTTTCCTTGTATGCAGCATCTTCCTTGGACTTACCGGATGCTGTCGGATAAATTTCCTCTAATTCCGAAATGGTAAACGGTGCTTCCTCCGGATATTCTCCTTCGTAGCTTTCATCAAAATACACAAGGTCCGGCTGACGTTCCTGTAACTCCGTGATGATAAGCCCCATCTGAAGTCCCCAGTCACCCAAGTGGATATCACCGATAATCTCATGACCTGCATAACGCACGATTCTCTTGATACTCTCACCGATAATAGCAGAACGCAAATGTCCTACATGAAGAGGTTTTGCCACATTTGGTCCGCCGTAGTCAATCATAAGCTTCTTAGGTGTTTCCGGCATGGTAAGACCAAATTTCTCATCCCCTGCCATTTTCTGTAAATACTCTGCCAAAAATTCCTTATTCAAATCCATGTTAAGGAATCCCGGTGCTACTGCATTTACATTTTCTACAATCTTGCTGTCTGCAAGCTTTTGGGCTACATCATTTGCAATCATAATCGGAGCCTTCTTATATAACTTGGCACCGGCCATCGCTCCGTTGCACTGATATTCGCAAAGGTCCGGTCTGTTGGATAAAGTAACCTTTCCCAAGTTACTGTCATAACCGGCTGCTTCAAATGCCCGTTGCATTTCTTCTGAAATCAAATCAAGTATTTTTTTCATAATCTATATCCTCTCCTTCATTAATCTTCTATCGTTTTATCCCTGCGAAGCGCTCAAAGTCAAAGCAATTTATTGCTTTGAAAAATCACACCCGCAATAATTCTGACGGTATAAATCATACTCTTTCGACAACTCAATGGAGCGCAAATATCCGTTATTTTTCTTAAAATCGGCTGGAAGAAACGCAATCCCCATTTCCTCTCCGATACGATTTCCTATTTCATTTATTAACTGTGCATTCTTAAGGGGGCTGATGGTAAGTGTAGTGGTAAAATAATCCATTCCCATTTCTTTTGCCACTCTTGCTGTCTCTCTAAGACGCAAGTCAAAACATCTGCCGCACCTGCTGCCCCCCTCAGGAGCGCCCTCTAAGCCTTTAATGTTTGCAAGATAATTGTCTACATCATAACAACCTTCTACAAAAGCAATCTGTTTAAGCAAACTTCCATCGTCCGCTGTCTCAATCTGATTATATGCATTAATCAGACGTTTCTGCTCCTCAACACGCTTCCCGTACTCTTCCGCATTCATAATATTAGGATTGTAATAAAACACCGTCACATCAAAATACCGTCTTAAGTATTCCATACAATAACTACTGCAAGGTGCACAACAACTATGCAAAAAGACCTTTTTCGGTTCCTTTAAGGAAGAGATAATTTTTTCTAATTCTTTTTGATAATTCACTTTATTCATATTTTTATATCTTGTCTGCAAATCATACTTTTATCATCTAACATGGCATAGTATACCACTTTGTTGAGTATAGCATAATTAATTTTTGTGTTCAACGAAAATGCAAAAGGAACACCCTGAAAATATTTATGTAAAAATAATGAAATTTTGCCAGATACTAGCATGTAATAGATATTTAGATTATGATCGAAAAACTGTATTGATTACTTATCATCGTAATGTGTCTTACACTGAACTATATATACTGAATTATTTACAATTTTATATATAAACCTATTCTTCTCATCTATACGCCTACTCCAATAACCTGAACGACTTCCGGTAAGCGGTTCAGGCTTACCTATCCCTTCATGACCATTACGGTCTATATCTTTTAATATTGCATTAATGCGCTTTATCGTTTTTTGTCCTGTGTCTGCCAATAAAGATAGTCCTCCCATGCACTATCATCCCATATTTTTATCATTCATCCACCTCAATAATATCATGCACCGTTCCCAATCCAGCTTCTAAGCGTTCAATTGATTCACGTAAAATCTTCTGATTATACGGATTATAAAAATCGTCTTGTTTTGCCGTCACTTCAAATGGAATTCCTCTTGTACGTATTACCTGTCTTAAAAACATATTTACTGCTGATGACATATTAACCCCCATTTCCTCGAATAGTCCTTCGGCTTCCTTCTTAACCTCTTCGTCTACTCTGATGTTTACATTTATCATTTTTCCCATATTCTTTCTCCAATCTTATAGATCGTTTTATCTTTAGTAGTATTATATTTATATATATTGCATTTTATGCACGTTGTCAATAAAATTACACTTTTGTATTGTAATTCGTCAGTTTGCACAACTTAAAAAAATAAAAAGAGGTGTTGCAAACGCAACACCCCCTCAAACACAAAATGTACTATAATAATATGATTGCAACTGCAACAACCACTCCAACGATAAGTATAATACTACCGATTATTTTCTTCTTTTCATCAAATCCCTTTTTCACAATGTTCTCCTTCTATGTTTATACTTCCTCTTCCATTTCCATCTTCTGTACACGTTTCTTATAAATTGCTGCAACTACAGACAAAGCAACAAAACAAAGAATCCCTACGAAGAAAAGATTGAACACTCCGGTCCAAATGGCTGACTTAATGAAGCCAAATTGCATATAATTAATCACGCCCAATGCAAGACCTGTAAAAACGCCTGCAACCGCACTAATTACTGCATTAGTCTTAGGATTCGCTTCCAATCGTCTGTCCCAGATACCATTCTTGATACAGGCAATTCCCATGTATATACACAAACACATAAAAATAATCCACTCACCGGTCATTGCCGTGATTGTATCCTCACATACTGCCATCTGAATCAGAATGGCAACTAACAATCCCCAAAAACAAAACCAACATCCATTCTTCTCAATGTGTAATAACT
>JAZSEL010000049.1:0-30584 GCA_045531685.1 Lachnospiraceae bacterium
TGATCAGGTGGATAAGTTTATTAATGTTACGCCTGGTTCTGATGCAGTTGCAGCAACTACAGAAACCGTGACAGAAGATTATAAAGCTGCATTGAATTTCAGACTTCATGTAGGCGCAGATTCATCTGATGATAATCAAATTGCTGTAGATATTCAGGCTATGGATGCAACAACTTTAGGTTTACGTCCTAATACTGTAACTAATGAAGATGGCTCTACCACAAACACATTATTAGTAAATGGTCCTGATGATTCCAATGCAAGAAAAGCTATTGATGTAATTGCTGAAGCACTTCAGAAAGTATCCGAACAGCGTTCTGCTCTTGGTGCTGTTCAGAACAGATTAGAGCATACAATCGCTAACTTAGACAACGTTGTTGAAAATACAACAGCAGCTGAAAGCCAGATTCGTGATACAGATATGGCTACAGAAATGGTTAAGTACTCTAACAACAACATCCTCGCTCAGGCAGGACAGTCAATGTTGGCACAGGCTAACCAGGCTAATCAGGGTGTATTATCTTTACTTGGCTAATACTAACAGGAGTTCAAAGTTAATATTACTATCAAATCGAAAGGGATTGGCGTCGCCAATCCCTTTTATCGTAGAAGAAAATAATGGTTGTAAATGATATAATCATCAATTATAATATACTTAACAAAGAAGTCGGAAGGTGAGTGCAGGTCACCCGTCCCGGCGAAATATGTTAACTATTAAGAAATAGTCGTTCTAGATTTTTCGCAGGGTCAGAACGGCTATTTCTTATTTTTCACATTTAGAATTGAAACAATCAGTAACGCGATGGTTAGGATAATCATAAATTCCTCGTATGTACTCATAAGCATCATCCCTCCTGTAAGGCTCAGAACGGATGAGGGCACGTCCTCCGACTCCCTAGGTAAATATATTCTTCCAGACAAAAAAGGTTGCCCGACAAATCGTCAGGCAACCTTTTATCTTTCGTAAAACGTATCTTTTGTATATAATCATTATAATATCAATGTCGAGATATGTCAAATAAAAAATACAACAAAAGTCTATTGTTCCTCCTTGTCGAAAAGATTATAATATATAAAAAAGGGAAAAGGCTGCATACGAATATATAAGGAATATTTTGACATAATAAAAGCAGTGGAGGATGACGGGAAGTTATGATTAAGAAAATAAAAAAACTGGTGGTTTTTTTGGCCGCTTTAGCAGCAGCATTTATGGGAATCTTAATGTATTGCTACAATTTTGCATTTAAAAGGGACGCAAAGAGGGAATCAAAGGAGAAGCATGCACCGGAAGGCGAGCAGTATGAGCCATATAGAGATGTGATTATAAAGGGCGCGGCCAATATTTTGGATGCACCATATGAAAAGGTTTCTATTACATCCCGTGATGGAATTAAGCTGGTGGGAAGATATTACCACACAGCGGATGATGCACCGGTGTCTATTATTTTCCACGGATACCGTAGCAATATTGGTATGGATTGTAACGGTGGTTACAGCTTAAGTATTAAGAATGGTTATAATGTTTTGGCAGTGTATCAGCGTGCCCACAAAGAGAGTGGAGGAAAGGCCATTACTTTTGGAGTAAAGGAACGATACGACTGTTTGGACTGGATTGAATATATCCGCAAGCGTAACGGAGAAGATACCAAGATTTTGTTAATGGGCTTATCCATGGGAGCCGCTACGGTATTGATGGCAGGTGGGCTTGAGCTTCCTGATAATGTAAAAGGTATTTTTGCAGATTGCGGATATTCCTCACCGAAGGAGATTCTACAGGAAGTAGCGGGACAGATGGGATATCCGGTTAAGCCGACTTATTTCTTTGTACGATTATCGGCCCGTTTATTGGGGGGATTTGATCCGGAAGAAGCATCGGCGGTAGATGCCATGAAGAATTGTAAGGTTCCGGTATTGATTATCCATGGGGACGATGACAGATACGTACCATGTAAGATGAGCCATGACAATTATGAAGCCTGCGCTTCTGATAAAGAGCTGCTGATTGTAAAAGGAGCAGGTCACGGACTTAGTTATTGTGTGGATGCCAAATCCTATGAGGAGACGGTGCAGAAGTTTATTGATAAGGTTATGAAATAGAAAAGCTGCGGATTAGTACTCCGCAGCTTTATATATATAAGCATTTCCCTTTTTTCCAATCCGTTCAACCACATCCAAATAATGCAAGACATGAAGAACCACATTGGCCCGTTTGGAAGGAATCTTAACCAGCTTGGCAAATTCCGCACAAGTAAATGTGTCGGGAAGATTTTCCGGCAGAAGTTGCATATAATCCTGAGGACAGGAAAGGGTAATCTCATCTACCAATTGAACCGGAATTCTGTCATAACGGCAGCTTCCTTTTTTCTTATCCTTACTCCAGCCATTTAATAAACGGTACTCTTCCATATCCAGAAACAGAAGTTTAATGGTAAGCCCTTCTTTTTTTAGGTATTGCTTAATCTTATACAATTCCCGAAATGCCTCATAGGCGTTCCCTTTTTTGGGAGATTTCCGTTTGTCCGTCAGTTCTCCCGTCTCTTCGTCAATCCAAATAAGCCATTTTATATAGGGAATGGGGAGAACCACTGTCACCGGATAGTAGGATAAGAACCGGTCCAGCTTTTTTCTTACCTGGTCAAAGCTCCGGGTTTGGATTTCTATTATTTCTTCACCGGTAAAAATATCCGCGTACAGACCTTCTATGGGTATTTCCTGTTTATCCTCATCCGGTTCATAGAAATTTTTAACTACGGCATGAACGGTTTTTTCTGATAGGGTACCAATCAGAAGCCGTTGTCTGTCTTTGCCGATGATTTTTTCCTTTGCTGCTTCAAAGCGGGATATATCCATAGGCTTCCCCCTGAAAAATTAACTAAAAATCAAAAGAAATATTGATATCTACGCCGCCTTCGATGCCGTCAACGGTTCCGCTTGATGTATACTGCCACATTTTCATTTTATACGGGAAACGGAGCGGGTATTTGTAATAAGCAAACCATTTATCGTATTCTTCTAAACGCTCCATATCCATCATAATTAAAAAGCTTTTGGTATTGCCATAAATCATAACATCATATCCGGCCTTTTTAATACGTTCACAAAAGGCAATAACCGCGTCCGTGCGTTGTTCTTTTGACAAGTCCTTGGTACGGGAATCGCTGGAAGCGGATTCCTCTACGTCAAGAACAATTGGTAAATCAATGTTTTGTCCCTCCAGATTTTCAAGAACAAATTCTGCCTCTTCGATGCCTTCCCGTTCAGAAATTGCTTCTGTGAAAAAATACACGCCCGTATCAAGTCCGGCAGCGTTGGCATTTTCAATGTTGTATTCATAGGTATCATCTAAGACGATTTTACCACTGCCGTAGCCACGGTATCCCAGACGGATATAGGCATAATCAATACCATCGTTTGCCACTTTTTTCCAATTAATTTTCCCTTGAAAACGGGAAACATCAATGCCCTTTCTGGTAGCAACACCGGTGCTTTCATCAAGGGTAACATCTCCTTCATAATCCCCCGTCTCTTCATTTAATACCGGGTAAGAGAAGTTCTCATAGTCAAATTCATTCATAGCAAGGGATTCATTAATATCAAAAAAATGATAAGCCCCTGCATGGGCAGTTACAATCTGGTCAGGAAAAAGATTTTCCAAGAGAGTCAGAGTGGTCTCTCCCCTTTTCATTCGTTCCTTAATGTCAGTCAGAATTTCACTTCGTGCGTTTGAAGCGGCTTCTTCCACGAGCCGTTCTGCCTCCATGGCATTGATATACTGATCGGAGTACAATTCCGACTCCAGTTCCGTAACCTGATTCATCGCCTCAAGAGTTTGGTTTTTCTGTTGGTTGTATTGTAAAAGAAGTATAATACAACCACAGCCCAGTCCCACAATCATAAGAGTCATAATGCTCATAGCGATCCGTCGCATCGTGCGCTTTCTTTTATTCCGTTTCTTTCGTTCTTCTTTTAAGTAATCCATAGTTTTCCCCGTTTTCAAAATTTTGTCAAATGTAGTATTTTTTAAAAGCAATATTTTTTAAATACATCCTAACTATATAGAATTCTAAATAGAGCTTCAACCTCTTTTTATTGGAAATTTTCTTCCTCTATTATGGCATATTATTAAGCGGAAAAATAGGAATTTTATGGAAAAGTAATAAATTATTAAGACTTAGGAAGTTGTATGTTTAGATTTCTTTTGATAATATATGGTTTATGAAAATAGCAAATGAAACCATAGAAATAATTGAAAAACAGTTTGCACTTGATTGCAACTTAGAGGAAGCTAAGGAGATTCAGCCGGGAAAGGTTTTTTTATCAAAATCAAAGGTATTACCGGGAGCACGTATTGTGCATAAGACAGATACTTTTTTCCGCGCGGTTTTATTTATGGGAAAAGCGTATCTGATGGCAGATGAGAGTATTTATGACGGATGCGAAGAAGTATTTAAGGATGTTTCTCCGGATTGGTTTTGTAAATTTCCCAATCTAAGAATTTTAGACCATATTCTTATGGAATTCGGATACGAGATTGCGGACACCCATATTTATTATTTACCGGATATGGATGCGGAAAAGATAGAGGAAAGTCATCCGGTTATATGGCTTTCGGAGAAAGAGATTCAGGAGATGAAGGAAGGGAATCCTTTTTCCAATGCCTTTTGTTTTTCACCGACCCAACCGGATATTATCGGAGTGGGGGCTCTTGCAGATGATGGGAGCTTTAAAGGAATGGCAGGTGCCAGCTTAGATGGTAAGTATGTCCGCCAGATAGGCATTGATGTAAAGGAAGAATATAGGGGCGAAGGTCTTGCCACCTATTTAACAACACTTATGAAACAGAAATTATTAAGTCAGGGAATCCTACCATTTTATGGAACCAGTGAGTCCCATTCCTTATCAAGAAGTGTTGCAGTTAAGTCCGGATTTTTACCGGCATGGTGTGAGATTTATGTGAAAAAATCAGAATAGCTGCCATATAAGGTAGCTTCTGTTTTTATATTATTAGACGAAGGGGAGAATGAGAAAATGGCATTTTTCAAAAAGAAAAAGTATGATGACATCGAGCATATCAAGCAAAGAAGTGCCGGCAACATATTTAAGACTGCCGGAATTGCATTTTTGGTAATTTTGATTGTGCTGGTAGCATCACAGAGTACGTATCAGATTAGAGAACAGGAACAGGCTGTTCTTACTACCTTTGGAAAAGCGCAGGCAGTTACTACGCCGGGTCTTCACTTTAAGGTTCCGTTTATCCAGCAGGTGACAAAGGTGAATACCACCATCAAAGGATTTAGTATCGGTTATGATGAATCCACCAATGCGGTAATTGAAGACGAGGCGATTATGATTACCAGCGATTACAATTTCATTGATGTGGACTTCTATGTGGAATATAAGGTTTCCGACCCGGTTAAAGCAGTATATGCTTCCGAAGACCCGGCATTAATTCTTAAAAATATTGCACAGAGCTGTATCCGTACCGTAATCGGAAGCTATGATGTAGATTCCGTATTAACAACCGGTAAGAACGAGATTCAGTCCAAAATTAAAGAAATGATTATGGCAGAGTTGGAACAGCATGATATCGGTGTTCAGCTTGTAAATATTACGATTCAGGATTCCGAACCTCCTACAGCAGAAATTATGGAAGCCTTCAAGAAGGTAGAGACTGCAAAGCAGGGAAAAGAAACAGCTATTAACAATGCCAATAAATATCGTAATGAGAAGATTCCGACAGCAGAAGCAGAAGCCGACAAAATCGTTAAGGATGCCGAAGCATATAAGGCAGAGCGTATTAATGAAGCAACCGCCCAGGTAGCAAGATTCAATGCAATGTACGAGGAGTATATAAAAAATCCGGTAGTTACCAAAGAGCGTATGTTTTATGAAGCAATGGAAGAAGTTTTACCGGACTTAAAGCTCATTATTGATTCCGGAGACGGAGTGCAGAAGATACTTCCATTAGAGTCTTTTTCTACAACTGAAATAACAACTTCTGATTCTTATGTATCGGATAGTGTAACGGAAGAGTAAGGAGGGAAAGACGATGAAAAAAGGATTAGGCGCATTAGTAGGAATTATTTTAGCGGTAGCGGTGTGTGTCGGACTTTCCAGTATGGTTGTTACTCAGGAAAATGAATATACGCTAATCAGACAGTTTGGTAAGATTGACCATGTGGAATCAGAGGCAGGACTTAGCTTTAGGATTCCGTTTATCCAGACTGCGGACACATTACCAAAATATGTTCAGATTTATGATTTAGCACCAAGTGATGTAATCACCAAAGATAAAAAAACAATGATTACCAACAGCTATGTATTGTGGCAGATTACAGATCCGGTTAAATTTGCACAGTCATTAAACGGTTCCATCGGAAACGCAGAAAACCGTATTAATACAGTAGTATATAACTCTATTAAGAATATTATCAGTTCCCTTACACAGGAAGAAGTGATTTCCGGAAGAGACGGAGAGTTAACCCAGGCGATTCTTACCAATATCGGAAATACCTTTTCCCAATACGGAATCAATGTAATTACGGTTGAGACAAAGCAGTTGGATTTACCGGCAGACAATAAGGAAGCGGTATATGAACGTATGATTTCTGAGCGTGAAAACATTGCGGCTACTTATACGGCAGAAGGTACTTCAGAAGCCCAGATTATTAAGAATACAACGGATAAAGAAGTCAGCATTATGCTTTCAGAAGCCAAAAAGCAGGCAGAAATCTTAAAAGCAGAAGGGGAAGCAGAATACATGAAGGTTCTTTCCGATGCATATGCGGATGAGAGCAAGACGGATTTCTATTCCTTCGTAAGAAGTCTGGATGCCTTAAAGGCTTCTATGGTAGGAGATAATAAGACCATTATTTTATCCGAGGATTCACCGATTGCACAAATTTTTAATGGACGTTAAAATAAAGCTATCATGTCAAAAGAGAAGGTCGCAGAAGCGGCAGAATGAGAGGGAATATGAAAACAGCAATTTGTTATGCATCAAAAACAGGTACCACAAAGGAATGCGCAGAATTATTAAAAAAGCAGTTGCCGGGTGCAGTACTTTGTAATATTGAAACAGAGAAGATTACATTAGACCAATACGATTGTGTGGTAATCGGAGGAAGTATCCGTATGGGTAAGCTTCATAAAGCAGCTACCAAGTTTATTGCGGATAATAAAGCGGCGCTTGTGGATAAGAAATGTGCATTTTTCATTTGCTGTGGATTCCCGGAACAGGCAGAAGCATTTCTGGTACAGAACATTGATAAGGAATTGTTGGAAAAATCCGTATGTGCAGCGTCCTTTGGAGGCAGAATGGATTTGGATAAGTTAAAAGGCTTTGACCGATTCATTGCCAAGGCGGTGGGTAACACCATGAAGGACGACCCAAATAAAGTTCCGAAGATTTTGCCGGAAAACATTAAAGCATTTGCAGAGACACTGAACAAATAATAAATAAAAACCGCGACTATGTTTGAACATAATCGCGGTTTTGTTTATTTTGCAGATTCACGCAGTTGTTTGATTTGTTCTTCCGACATAAATTTTGTCGGAGAGTTATCGTCGCAGGTATTGCGGTTTTCTACGATTAGTACACTGCTGTCAGGGGTAAGGGTATGGGTGTGCCATACGCCGGCCTTTACGTTGTACATCTTAAGTGGTTCAAGAGGAGTGGCGGTTACGTTACCGATTTCCTCACCATTGCCGGCACTGAATAATGTACAGGAGCCTTTTAGTAGCACAAAAACTTCGTCACTTAAGGTATGCTTTTGCATGGTCTTAAGATTAGGTACCTCCAGTTCGTCAATGTCATTTAAAATTGCGACTCTCCATGATTCGTAGTCGATGACAGGGCTGTAACCCGGCTCAGTGTATTCTTTGATTTCAATATCCATTTTGTAGTCCTCCTAACGTTTTCTTTTAGGAGAATTTTCTTTTTTCTCAATTTCCCTTACATTATTTTACAGTATAGATTGCTAAATTACAATGCAATGGTTTATAATCTAAGGGTCTTTGGGTAATAATCAGAAAATAGCAATAGAACCAAATAGAATAGATTTTTAAGTGTAAGAGAGGTTGAAGAAAATGGTTTGTAATAATGTATTGGAATATATCGGTCATACGCCAATGATTCGCTTGAATCGGATGAATGACCCTGAGGCAGCAGAGGTGCTGGTTAAATTTGAAGGCTTGAATGTGGGCGGTTCGATTAAGACAAGAACGGCTTACAATATGATTGTTCAGGCAGAAAAAGAAGGGAAGATTCATAAGGATACGATTATTGTGGAGCCTACCAGCGGGAATCAGGGCATTGGTCTGGCGCTTATCGGTGCGGTAAAAGGATATAAGACCATCATTATTATGCCGGATTCGGTTAGTGAAGAAAGAAGAAAATTGGTAGCTCATTATGGTGCAGAAGTAATGTTGATTCATGATGCGGGCAATATTGGTGATTGTATTGATGAATGTCTGCAGACAGCATTGCGTATGGCAAAGGAAAATCCTAATGTATATGTTCCTCAGCAGTTTGAAAATCCGGCCAACCCAATGGTACATAAGCACAGAACCGGTTTAGAGATTATGGAACAGGTAGCAGGACCGATTCACGGATTTTGCTCAGGAATCGGAACAGGCGGAACCATCAGCGGAATTGGTGAAGTATTAAAGGCACAGAATCCGGATATTGAAATCTGGGCTGTTGAGCCGGAGCATGCAGCTATTTTGGCAGGAGGTAATATCGGTACCCATTTACAGATGGGAATTGGTGACGGTTTGATTCCGGATAATCTGAATACGGAAATTTACGATGATATTTATATTGTTACGGATGAGGAAGCCATTACGACAGCGAAGGACCTTGCCAGATTAGAGGGTATTATGTGTGGAATTTCCAGTGGAACCAATGTGGCAGCAGCACTTAAGCTTGCTAAGAAGCTGGGAAAAGGAAAAACCGTTGTTACCGTGCTTCCGGATACGGCAGAGAGATACTTCTCTACCCCATTATTTGAAAACGAATAACCCGGATTTATAGGAGTTTTGCATGAGTATTTTAAATGTTGAACATTTAACACATGGCTTTGGAGACAGAGCCATTTTTAATGATGTGTCCTTCCGTTTATTAAAGGGAGAACATATTGGATTAATCGGAGCCAATGGTGAAGGAAAATCTACCTTCATGAATATTATTACCGGTAAATTAATGCCGGATGAGGGAAAAGTAGAATGGGCAAAGCGTGTGCGTGTAGGATATTTGGACCAGCATACGGTTTTGGAAAAGGGAATGACCATCCGTGATGTCCTTGCCTCTGCTTTTAACTTTTTATTTGAAATGGAAGCGCAGATGAATGAAATCTGCGACAAAATGGGAGACTGTACACCGGAAGAATTGGAAGTGTATATGGAAGATTTAGGGACCATTCAGGATCTTCTGACCACTCATGATTTTTACATGATTGATTCTAAGGTTGAAGAAGTGGGACGTGCACTCGGTCTTTCTGCCATCGGTCTGGACAAGGATGTGTCCGAGCTCAGCGGCGGTCAGCGTACCAAGGTTTTATTGGGTAAGCTTTTATTGGAAAAACCGGACATCCTGCTGTTGGACGAGCCGACCAACTATTTGGATGTGGAGCATATTGAATGGTTAAAGCGGTACTTGAACGAATATGAGAATGCCTTCATATTAATTTCCCATGACATTCCTTTCTTAAACAGTGTAATTAACATTATTTATCATATGGATAATCAGGAACTGAACCGTTATGTTGGAGACTACGATAAGTTCCAGGAAGTATATGCCATGAAAAAATCCCAGCTGGAGGCGGCATATAACCGTCAGCAGAAAGAGATTGCGGACCTTAAGGACTTCGTGGCAAGAAATAAAGCCCGTGTTGCCACACGTAACATGGCCATGTCCAGACAAAAGAAACTGGATAAGATGGACGTAATTGAATTGGCAGCGGAAAAACCAAAGCCGGAGTTCCGTTTCTTAGAAGCAAGAACCAGCGGAAAGTTCCCGTTTATTGCAAGAGATTTGGTAATCGGTTATGATGAGCCATTGTCCAAACCTTTGAACCTTGCCATGGAGCGTGGAAAAAAAGTAGTGATTACCGGGGCAAACGGTATCGGAAAAAGTACTTTGTTAAAAAGTATTTTAGGAATTATCAAATCCTTAGAGGGTAATGTAGAGCTGGGAGATTATCTGGAAATCGGATATTTTGAACAGGAAACCAATAAGGGAGCGGATAATACCTGTATCGAAGAAATCTGGTCTGAATTTCCAAGCTTTTCCCAGTACGAAGTCCGCTCTGCCCTTGCAAAATGTGGATTAACAACCAAACACATTGAGAGTAAGGTTAAGGTATTAAGCGGTGGAGAACAGGCTAAGGTTAGATTGTGTAAGCTTATTAACAGACAGAGTAACCTTTTGGTATTGGACGAGCCGACAAACCATTTGGATGTAGATGCCAAGGCGGAACTAAAGCGTGCCCTGCAGGAGTACGGCGGAAGCATTTTGTTAGTGTGCCATGAACCGGAATTCTATGAAGATTTGGCGGATGAGGTATGGGATTTTACCCAGTATACTACAAGGATTTAAATGTATAATCTCATGTAATATAGTTAGTTAGAGGAATCGTTATGTTACCGGAACAATTTAGCGAACGAATGAAAAATATGTTAGGAGAGGAATACGAAGAGTTTGAAAGCAGCTATGCCCGTGAGAAAATGCAGGCTCTTCGGTTCAATCCGTTAAAAGGAGAAAAGGAAGCTTTTATGAAAAAGGTTCCTTTTTCTTTACAGCAGGTTTCCTGGTCAGAAAACGGCTACTATTATGAAAAAGAAGATGCACCGGGAAAGCATCCCTATCATGAGGCAGGCGTATATTATATTCAGGAGCCAAGTGCCCAACTACCGGCATCTCTGCTGCAGGCCCGTCCGGGAGAGCGTATTTTGGATTTGTGTTCTGCCCCGGGAGGAAAAGCAACACAGATTGCAGGAGCCATGAAGGGGGAAGGTCTGCTTATTTGTAACGAATATGTAGCAAGCCGAGCAAAGATTTTATCCGAAAATGTGGAGCGGATGGGAATCCGTAATGCTCTTGTGGTGAACGAAACTCCTCAGAGACTTGCAGACATTTTCCCGGGATATTTTCATCGGATTATGGTGGATGCTCCTTGTTCCGGAGAGGGAATGTTCCGTAAAAATGAAGAGGCACATACGGAATGGAGTCTTGAAAATGTGCAGATGTGTGCGGACAGACAGGACGAGATATTGGATGCGGCAGCAAGTATGCTTATGCCGGGTGGCCGCATGGTATATTCCACATGTACCTTTGCGCCTTTGGAAAACGAATGCAGTATTGCAAGATTTCTGATAAAGCATCCGGATTTTCATGTGATGGAAGTTCCTTTTTTGGAGGGAATGGAGCCGGGAAATCCTGATTGGGCAGAAGCAGAGATGGGCGGATTGGATGAGGCTATAAAGGAACCGCTTAGGAAAACCATCCGGTTATGGCCGCATAAGATAAAGGGAGAGGGGCATTTTGCAGCCGTTCTTCAAAAAGAAGGAGGGTTGGCAAAGGACCTTGAGGCAGTAGTTTTTTCCCGGAATGGATTGGAGAAAACAAGCCCGCTAAAAGACTGCAAGGAATTGGATGAATTTCTAAAAAAAGAGATAAAGGCTTCCTGGTTAGGGAACGGAAAAAATAATTCTTATTTAAAATTTAAAGATAATATTTATCTTCTTCCAAAAGAAATGCCGGGATTAAAAGGACTGAAAGTGCAGCGTTCCGGATTACAGATAGGAGTATTATTAAAGAACCGCTTTGAACCGTCCCATGCGTTGGCATTGGCATTAACTCCGCAGGAAGTGGTGCATTCATGGAATCTGGACGGAGATAGTGAAGAAGCAAGGAATTATTTAAAAGGCGGCACCTTTGCAGCAGAAGGAGAAAAAGGCTGGTACCTGATTACAGTGGACGGATACAGCATTGGCTGGGGAAAGCTTGCCGGGGGAATTATGAAAAACCACTATCCGAAGGGTCTTCGAAAGTAGAAATTTATATTTAAAGTGCCAGTTTAAAAAAAGTTTATTTGACCCTTAGATATTCATTTGCTAAGATGGTAAATCATTAGGGAAAATACGGACTAATTCTGCAAGAGGCAGAATGCGGGGAGTTTATGAGAAAAGTAAGAAATCATAAGATAATATGTGTGCTGCTTGCAATGGCGATTATGATTTCAGGGATTTGTTTGGGAGAGATTCAGGCAAGTTCCTATTTCTCATGCAAACAGGAATCTAAGATTGTTGCCGCGGACAGTATTAAGGGAGAAGATTCCGTATACAAAAACGAGCGGCTTAGTCAAAGAGAAGTCATCAGTTCTATCCGTCAGGTACGAAATATTACCAGACGAATACATTCAAGAGCAGAGTATGAAACAGAACTCTGTCAGGTTGATGTGGAAGCTCTTCCACAAAAAATCCACTCTATTTGGGCAATGGACAATGACCCTTATTTGGGAAATCAGTGTAAAATTGCCATTATTACTTACATCCATAAACAGGATGGAGAAAAAGCATAACATCTCAAATAGAAAAAGTAACAGCCTATGGAACCATAGGTTTATTTGTGTATGCAAAAATTTGAGATGGAGAATAAAAAAATGAATTTAGGAATGATTTTATTAATGATTGCTGGTGCTTCTGTTGCTGTATTTACAACAGGTTATCTTGTGGTGTCAATTTTTGCGGTAATTGGATATAAGATTATGCGTAAAGCAAGATACGGAACATCTATTTTTAACTAATATACATAAAGGTAAAATACGGAGGAAATGAATGATACTTGTACAGATATTATTATTGGCAATAGGCTTTTTCATGTTGGTAAAAGGAGCAGACTGGTTTGTTGACGGTTCGGCGGGAATTGCAAAAAAATTGGGTATCCCACAGTTGGTAATTGGGCTTACCATTGTTGCCATGGGAACCAGTGCGCCGGAGGCAGCGGTTAGTATTAATGCTTCATTAAAAGCAAATTCAGGAATTGCAATCGGAAATGTGGTAGGAAGCAATATCCTAAATATTTTAGTCATTTTAGGTATTTCTGCACTTTTATCAACGATAGCGATTCAAAAGTCAACGATGTGTTGTGAGATGCCATACATGATATTTGTGACAGTTGTCCTAATCGTATTGGGAATGACAGGAAGCTATGTTACAAGAATGGAAGGAGTGATTCTGTGGATATTATTCCTTATTTATCTGGCATATTTATTTCATCTGGCAAAACAGGGAACGGAAGAGGATACGGTGGAAGACCGTTCTACGGGAAAGCTTTTGCTTTTTATGATTGGCGGCGGAATAATTGTTGTATGGGGAAGTGATATCACAGTGGACAGTGCAACGGCCATTGCGCAGATGATTGGTCTTAGTGAGCGGTTTATCGGACTTACTATTGTGGCATTGGGAACATCCTTACCGGAGCTTGTTACTTCTGTTGTAGCAGCCAAAAAAGGAAATGCGGATATTGCAATCGGAAATATTGTAGGAAGTAATATTTTTAACATTCTGTTTGTTATTGGTACAGCTGCACTTATTGCACCGGTTATCTATGATCCGGCATTTTTGTTTGACGGAATCATTGCTGTTCTGGCAGGCGTTCTGTTGTGGGTCAGCGTATTAAAAACGAAGAGTTTACGTAAGTCATGGGGCATGGTTTTCCTGATATGCTACGGAGCATATTTAGTATACCTGATGGTATAATATAGCGAATTACAATTTCATATGGAAAAATTCAAAAAAGAATAAGAAAAGAACCTCTCTGTGATATGCTCCTGTCAAGTAGACAGAGCAAACAAGAGAGGTTCTTTATTTATTAAACTATTGATGGTCGGCAGCCTCATTGATTAATTCCATAATCTTTGGAATGGCATCGGTCTGACCACTTTCCTTCATTTTGGAAATATAGGCATCTTTGGTATCGTACAATTCATTGATTTTATCAACAAGGGAGAAACAATCCAAGGCTTCTTCACGGATAACAATGGAAAATCCCTGTTCTTCAAAGGATGCGGCATTTAAAATCTGGTCACCCCTGCTTCCTACGGATAAAGGAATTAACACATTTGGCTTTTGTAATGCAAGCAATTCGCAGATAGCATTGGCTCCGGCTCTGGAAACCACAAGGTCAGCCAGGGCAAATAAATCCTTTAGCTCGGTTTTTACATACTCAAACTGCTTGTAACCCGGAATGGATAACATGAGATTATCCACTTTGTCCTTCCCGCAGATATGGATAACCTGAAATTTTTCCAAAATCTTTGGAAGAGCTTCTCTTACGACCTGATTAATTCCGGCAGAACCTTGGGAACCACCAATCACCATAATAACCGGCTTATCGGAAGTAAAACCGCAAAGGTCCAATGCATGAATCCGGTTCCCTTTTGTTAATTCACTACGGATTGGAGTTCCCGTAAGAATTGCTTTCCCGGTTGGAAGAGTTTCTAATGTTTCCGGAAAATTGCAGCATACTTTTTTCGAAAGTGGAATGCAAATCTTATTGGCAAGTCCCGGAGTCATATCCGATTCGTGAATGATGCACGGAATTTTTAAATCGGCAGCAGCCTTTACAACAGGTACGGCAACAAAGCCCCCTTTGCTGAAGACAACATCCGGTTTTAATTCTTTTAAAATCTTCTTTGCGTCGAAATATCCTTTCATAACACGGAACGGGTCAGAAAAATTCTTAAGGTCAAAATATCTTCGGAACTTTCCTGTTGAGATTCCGTAATAAGGAACATCAAAGTCCGGAATTAAGCGGCTTTCGATTCCTTCAAAGGAACCAATATAATGAATATCATAACCGGCTTCCCGTAAAGAAGGAAGTAATGCAATATTTGGAGTAACATGACCGGCGGTTCCGCCGCCTGTTAATACGATTCTTTTCATTTATCAATGACCTCTTTATCTTTTATGGGTTCTGTGTAAGCATTTTTTCCAAAGCCACTGCCAACTGGTCAGGACAGGAAGTATTACGGAAACCGCAGGTGATTCCCCGAAGACGTTTGATGGCTTCATTGGCGTCCATTCCTTCAATTAACGCACAGAGACCTTTGTGATTACCATCACAACCTCCGGTGAATTTTACAGAGCTAACAATATTTCCGTCCAATTCTACATCAATCGCAGAGGCACATATTCCTTTTGGCTGATATTTCATAAGTCACAATCCTTTCCAACAATTTATGTATGAGGTAAAGACAATTATTACCGTTTTTAATCGGTTAGTTCCTGCAAATTATAGCAGAAAAAGGGGAGTCTTTCCACTCTTTGCCTAAAAAAGATGAAAAACAGGGAATGTTGCGATGCTTAGGTCATCCCCGGATATTGTTTGGAAAAACGGAATTCAGTATACTTTTAAAAAACAAGGAGGACTCTTATGACTATTATTCTACAACATAAAATTATTATGAGTGCTGTTCTGCTTTTGTTTATATTTGCCATTATCATTCAAATCCGCATGAGCCGCTATTATGCTCTTTTGATTATGGAAACCGAAAATATGGCAACAACAGACATTGCTTTGCTCTGCCAATGCAAACGGAAATTTACCAATAGTTATCGTATGCATAACGGAATCATGAACGTATCGGTTTTTGTGGAAAAATATTTGAATAAAATCCGAATGGGTAAATTTCGAATTTCCACTTGGAAACATTTGTCGGGTCAGCTTATATTATTGTCTGTGCTGGCAGCGGGAATGGGTGCCTGTTTAGGGATTATTCAGGGAAGTACCTTCGGGGAAATCATACCGTTTTACATTGTCAGCATGTTTGGCCTGTATTTTTACTTTGCCATATCCGGGGCATTGGATATAACGGAAAAAAGAGAAATACTAAAAACCAACCTCATTGACTATCTGGAAAACCATATGGGGAATAAATTGGAGGATTTAGAAGAGAGTATCAAGAAATTGGAATACGAACAGGACGAGCCGGTTATGAGTTTTCGGGAAGAAAAGAGAGATTCTTTGGTGAAAAGAAAAGAAACCGCAGAATTGGAAGAACTGTTGCGGGAATTTTTGGCGTAGTGAAATAAAATGAAAATTTTTCAATAGTAGAAAGGAGCGGATACGATGGGTATACGTTCCTTTTTATAGTAATAGAAAGTATGCAGAGTGAACTTTCTATCATTGTATTGAAGATAAGATAATGTTACACTTATTTACAAATAGAAATGAGAGAGGGAATACCTATGAAAATTGTAATGTTAGACCGTAACAGTATTGGTTTTGATATTGATGTAGAGTTTTTTGCAAAGCTTGGTGATTTTGAATATCATAACACAACAGATGCCGCAACATCCAAAACATTGATTAAGGATGCAGACGTTGTTATTTTTAATAAAACAAAAATGAATGAAGAAATGCTTAATGAAGCAAAAAATGTAAAGCTTCTTTGCGTAACGGCAACGGGCTTTGATAATATTGATCTTGATTATGCCAAGTCACGTGGAATTGCGGCATGTAACATTAAAGATTATTCCACACCGGCAGTAGTACAGCATACCTTTGCTCTGGCGCTCAGTGTATTGGAAAAAATCCGTTACTACGATGACTATGTAAAATCAGGCAAATACAGCGAGCAGATGGGCTTTTCCCATTTTGAAAAGACTTACTTTGAGTTACAGGGTAAAACATGGGGAATTATCGGACTTGGAAATATTGGCCGTGGTGTGGCAAAGGTTGCAGAAGCCTTTGGTTGTAAGGTTATTTTCTATTCTGCATCCGGTAACAATACGACTACGGATTACGAGCGTGTGGACTTTGATACCTTATGTAAGGAATCCGATATTTTATCACTCCATTGCCCACTTACGGATAAGACCCGGGAGATTATGAATCTGGATGCATTTAAAAAGATGAAGGAAACGGCTATTCTTGTAAATGTTGCCCGTGGCCCGGTAATTAATGACAAAGATTTGTACACTGCATTAACCGAAGGAATGATTGCGGGAGCCGGACTGGATGTTCTTACAAAAGAGCCAATGGAAAAGACCAATCCGTTAGGTAAGATTAAGGATAGTGAAAAACTGATTATTACTCCGCATATGGCATGGGCAAGCGTGGAAGCCAGAATACGCTGCATGGAAGAAGTGTATAAAAATATAGAAGCATTTGTTGCAGGGGAAATAAGAAATAGATTGGATGTGTAAATAACAGAAGGAAACGGATTATCATATAGATTCGTTTCCTTTCTTAATTTGAAAAATTATTTCTTGACCCTTACGTAACGTCATAGTTTATGATGGGTATACACGAGGAGGAAATCAATATGCGAACAGTGAATGAAGTGAGTAAATTAACGGGAGTGAGTATACGCACTCTGCATTATTATGATGAAATCGGATTACTGTCTCCAACATCGATTACGGAGGCAGGATACAGGTTGTATGACGATACGGCCTTGGAGCGATTACAGCATATTATGTTATTCCGGGAATTACAGTTTCCGCTAAAAGATATCGGGGATATTTTGAATGCCTCGAACTTTGACAGAAATAGGGCCCTTGAACAGCAGATACAACTTTTAACACTAAAAAAAGAGCATATTGAAAACCTGATAATCTTTGCTCGTGGAATACAAGGAATAGGAGTGAAGAATATGAAAAATATGGATTTTTCTGTGTTTGATGCAAAAAAATTGGATGAGTATGCAGCACAGGCAAAAGCATCCTGGGGCAACACAGAAGCGTATAAAGAGTTTGAAGAAAAAGAGAAAGGCCGTACTAAGGAGCAGGCGGATGAGATTGCAGAGGGTATGATGGCGTTATTCACAGAGTTTGGTCTATTAATGAAGGACGGAAAGACAGTGGAGTCGGATGAAGTACAGGCACAGGTAAAGAAATTGCAAGACTATATTACCGAACATTATTACACTTGTACGGAGAAGATTCTTGCCGGACTTGGAAAGATGTATAGTGGCGGCGGCAGTATAACGGAGAACATTGATAAGTTCGGTGGAGAAGGAACTGCTGATTTTGCAGCAAACGCAATAGGGGTTTATTGTAAATAAGATTTGTTGTATAATAATGAGGACAGAAAAAAGGCTGTTGTAACGTAGGTTGCAATGGCCTTTTGTTTCAAAACAAGAAATCAAAATGAGGTATTAAATATGGGGAAACAGAAAGTATACTTACACGGACAGATTTTAGGAACACATTCTTTCTTGCTTACAGATGGATTTTGTCAAGAGAATGAAATTTTTGAGTGCGGAATATGTGAGGAATAACTATGTTAAGAAAACCAAAAGGGTTCTATCCGGTCAGTATATGCCGGTTGGATACCGGATACCTAGGAAGCAGAGAGTATAAAAGAAAATTGTCGCTTATGATTTTTTATCCGTCTGAAAACGGGCAAGATATCTGTCCGTATATGGATGTGGAGTATCAGAAAAAAGTTGCCGTCGGACAAAGAGTAAACAACGGAGTGGATACCTTTTGTTACACGGACGGGCAGATTGGCAGTAAAAAAGAAAAATACCCGGTAGTCATTTATAATCATGGGCTTACGGGCTTCCAGATGGAAAGTACGGTGTTATGTGCCGATATTGCGTCCGAGGGGTATGTGGTAGTAAGCATAGGGCATCCTTTCGGAGCGGGTGCAGTAACATATACAAACAACGAAATATTTCGGAATTTTGGCAACATAGAATTTGGAAAACATAATCTTAATGAACTTGGTGAACTGTGGAAAGAAGATATCCTTCACTCAATTGAGTATATATACGCCATGGAAAATGGAACTGCAGAGTCTGCTTTTAAGGGCAGACTGGAACTGTCCGGAGGTGTTCATTTGATGGGTGTGTCGTTTGGAGGATGTTGTAGTGTTGCAGTAGCTTTACAGGATAACCGTGTGAGGGATGCGGTTAACCTCGATGGTGGACTGTTTGTGGAATTAATTCCTGTCTTTAGGGATAAACCCATTCTTATTCTTCGTAGTTTTCTGAATTACAAGGCAAACCGTAAATTGGATGAAGTAGGTTGTACGAATGTCCGGGTAGAAAAATTCAGGAAAGTGACACACTGGGAGTTTTCAGATGGAATTTATCTTGGGGATAAAGGGAAAAACAACCGGGAGTGGGCAGACAGAATCAGTATGGCAAGAGCAGAAATGTGTCTGGAATTCTGGGGTATGTCTTAAACGGAAAGTTAGAGGATATTAACGTTAAAAGAAACAGGATAGCAGGGAGAAAGAAGACAGTATGGAATATCACGTATCGAAAAGTGGAAATGACGTGGCGTTAGGAAGTGGGGATGCGCCATTTTTAACAATATCCCGTGCAGCGCAGGTTGCTGTGGCCGGAGATGTGGTTATCGTACATGCAGGTGTATACAGAGAGTGGGTAAATCCAGCAAATGGTGGAACAAAGGATGCAAGAATCGTTTATCAGTCAGCCGGAGATGGCGAAGTAGTGATTACCGGTGCAGAGCAGGTGAAAAACTGGGTAAACGAAGACGGTAAGGTATGGACAGCAGAAGTAGATAACAGTATTTTTACGCATCGTAACCCATTCAAGGAAGATTTGTGTGGGGATTGGCTTTTTGATGGAGCATTTGTGCCTCATTTGGGTGATGTGTTTTTGAATGGAAAGTCTTTGTACGAAGCAGAGTCTGTAGAAAAATTACAGAATCCGGAAGTATGGGATCAGGCAAAATACCCAGAGGATTCTAAATTGGTATGGTACGCCGAAGCGGGCGAAAAAACCACGAAGTTTTGGGCTAATTTTGGTGATGTAGATCCAAGAGTGGAAAATGTAGAAATTAGTGTGCGGCCTTTCTGCTTCTGGCCGGAGAAGACGGGACGGAATTATATTACGGTAAAGGGTTTTACTATTTGTCAGGCAGCTCCTCAGTGGGCACCGCCTACGGCTTTGCAAGAGGGAATGATAGGACCTCATTGGAGCAAGGGCTGGATTATAGAGGACAATCTGATTTATGAGTCCAAATGTGTAGGAGTCAGTCTGGGTAAAGATTTGGATAGCGGACATAACAGAGGTCCGAAAGGGAAATCCAAAGGCGGTACCCAGAGAGAACAGGAGGTAATCTTCCATGCCCTGCAAGGTAATTGGAAGAAAGATAATATAGGTAGTCATATTGTACGAAATAATATTATTCACGATTGTGAGCAGGCAGGAGTGGTAGGACATTTAGGTGGTGCATTCAGTATTATTGAAGGAAATACCATCTATAACATTCACCATAAACGTATTTTTCACGGCGCAGAAGTAGCAGGAATCAAACTTCATGCATCTTTGGATACGCAGATTCGGAATAATAGGATTTATGGTTGCTATCGTGCTGTATGGTTGGATTGGCAGGCACAGGGCACTCGTATCAGCAGGAATGTGTTCTTTGACAATTTATCTGAGGATTTCTTTGTTGAAGTTTGTCACGGACCGTACCTCGTAGACCACAATCTGTTTTTATCCAAGATGAACTTTAGAAATTTGTCTCAAGGTGGAGCTTTTGTACATAATCTTTTTGCGGGAAGAATGGTTCTGCGAGAGGAATTGTCCAGATGGACCCCGTATCACTTTGCACATGATACAGCGGTTGCCGGTTACAATAATTTTACGGGCGGTGATGACCGTTATGTGAATAATTTGTTCCTATTTGATGGGGATGAGGATAAGTCCGTGAAACCGATGACATTCTTCGAACATTTACCGCTGCCGCTTCGTAAGGAGAATAAGGAGTCGGGTCAGATTATGGATGGTGTACCGGATGATTCCGTATGCTATTTGTACCCTTCAGGCCTTTCCGCGTATGATAAGTATCCGGTTGGCAATGAAAAGATGCCTTGGGAGTTTACGGGGGAAGAACGTAAGGAACGAACCGAAAAATACGGAGACCTTTATCCTCTTGGACGTTGGGCGATTCCTGTAATGATAAAGGGAAATGCGTATTTTGGCGGTGCAGTGGGAAGTGTTCACGAGCCGGAAGCAAAGGTTTGTAATCAGGCAGGCATTACCATAGAGTTTTCCGAAAAGAAAGACAAGGCATTCATATATATCAAAGATGCAGAATTGCTTGGTGGTATCGGCTCAGAACTTTTATCTGCGGATACATTGGGTGAATCTTACCATGCGGAAATGGCTTATGAGAATCCTGATGGAACCAACATCGTATTCGACACTGATTTCTTTGGGAAAAAACGTCCGACAGGCAATGTAACACCGGGACCTTTTGAAGTGATGGGTGTGGGTACATTGGAATGCGAGTTTGAAATATAGCAGATAGAATTAGGAAAAAATAGGAGAGATTCTCAGCCTTGCGCTATGGCTTGTTTTGTGAGAAAATTCCATAAGAGAATTTGACCGGAGGAATAGGATATGAAATTTATTTCGTGGAATGTAAACGGATTAAGAGCATGTATGCAGAAGGGATTTATGGACTTTTTCAATGAAATGGATGCGGATGTATTTTGCGTACAGGAAACAAAAATGCAGCCGGGACAGTTGGAACTGGAATTACCGGGCTATTTCCAGTATTGGAATTCTGCGGAAAAGAAGGGTTACTCCGGTACAGCATTATTTACGAAAAAAGAACCAATCTCTGTAACATACGGAATCGGAGTGGAGGAGCATGACCATGAAGGCCGTGTGATTACCGCGGAGTTTGAGGATTACTACGTGGTAACGGTTTATACACCAAACTCTCAGCGCGAGCTTACAAGACTGGATTATCGTATGCAGTGGGAAGAAGCATTCCTTGCCTATATTAATGGTTTGAAAGAGAAAAAGGGAGTTATCTTCTGTGGAGACCTTAATGTCGCCCACAAGGAAATTGACCTTAAGAATCCGAAAACAAATCATCGCAACGCAGGCTTTACGGACGAAGAACGCAACTGCTTTACAAGAGTACTCGAAAATGGCTTTATCGATACTTTCCGTCATTTTTATCCTGACATGACGGATATTTATTCCTGGTGGTCCTATATGTTCCAGGCGCGTTCCAAGAATGTAGGTTGGCGTATTGACTACTTTGTGGCATCCGAGAATTTGAGAGACCGTCTCGTGGATGCAAAGATTCATACCGAAGTTCTGGGCTCGGATCATTGCCCGGTGGAAGTGGAGTTGAAATAGAGTTTGAAAATCGGATAAGTTGGTTGTAGGTTTATAAATTGCAAAAGCCGGTATACATTTAAAAATTTATGTATACCGGCTCTGAAATTGTTATTTATTTGTTGTTTTGTAGAAGGTCTAATTGTTGTTTCAATTCATTAATCATTGTCTTTAGCTGTTCATTTTCTGCCTTCATGTCGGCAACTTCGTCCTGTAATTCTTCCACCGTCTTTTCATATTTATCACTTATCAGTTCCAAAGATTGATCACACATTCGCATTGTAAATTCCTCCAACTCTTTATACTTTGAATAAATCTTCATGTATAATTTCGTCGTTAATTCTATTAAATCCAAAGCATCACTATGAGAAATGTTACCTACTGTCTCGTTCTCATATATCGATTCTATTATATCATTCATGACAAAGTTTTGCAACTCTTCCAAATTCTCTTCCGTACGGAGATTTTCAATCTCCTCATCTTCCGTCATTTGGGCTTCGATATGATAACTGTCCCTGCCATTGATAGTCAAAATACTATCTGCTAGTGTTCTCTTTAAATCCTTATTTTCGTGCTCTGTCCAATTATATGTAATCTTACTGTCTGTTGGGTAATTGGTGTCGAATAGACCATTGATAAGATTAATAACGGTTTTCTCTGATAGTGTAAGAATGCGTTTAAACGCTTTGTCATAGATTTGGTAAATTTCGTTCATAGACGTGTTAATCCTTTCGAAAAACTATATTCAGTTGTAACAAAATAAAAGAATGTAATTATACAATCATAGGCATCACCAACTCTCAAATCAAAACGGAAGTCTTTGGTCGAATGACCTTGAACTATTTAGAAGTAAGGGATATCCCGCATAGGGACAAGGGGAAAAGTATCAAATACCGCATATAGAGTGTATCATATATGGAGTTTGTCCGCAATAACTTTTGTATTACAAACAGATATGATATTATTAGCGGAGAATAGCATTACGATTTGGAAGTAAAAGATGTCAGCCCATCGGTGGATGATGGTGTCAGAAAGTTTTTTTTTAAAATTTTATAATTGATTCAAAATTTTTTGACAGAACGAATAATAGCTGATAGAATAAGCCTACCAGAAAATCCCATGAGGGAGTAGCAAGCGTATATCGTAGCAAGTCAACATACTGACCGAAAGGTCTGGCTTGTTTTAAATTGCGAGACTCATGTATAGGAAAACTATGCATGGAGTCTACATATTTTGATGGTTACCCAAGTATAGTTATCTGTACTTGGGTTTTTTGTTGTAAATTCTTTCAAGGAGAGATGCAAGATGAATTTGGGAGTTTCGTTCTTTTTTACCAGTATTCTGTTGGGAGTTGGTTTGGCGATGGATGCTTTTTCTGTATCCCTTGCAAATGGGTTGAATGAACCAACTATGAAGAAGAAAAAAATGTGTGGTGTAGCAGGGATATTTGCAGGATTTCAGTTCGCAATGCCATTAATTGGATGGATATGTGTTTCTACAATTGCAAGGCTTTTTAGCGTATTTGAAAAGTTCATTCCTTGGATTGCACTAATTTTGCTTGGTTACATTGGTGGAAAAATGCTCTATGAGGGTATAACTAATAAGGATTCAGATGATGAAGGAACCGCTGTTGGAATGAAGGGATTATTCATACAAGGAGTAGCCACTTCCATTGATGCCCTTTCCGTAGGATTTACCATTTCCAATTACAATTGTCTTGAGGCAGTACTTTCTTGTCTGCTCATTGGGATTGTTACATTCTTTATCTGTTATGCAGGTCTTGGCATAGGGAAAACGGTCGGAACCAAGCTTGCGGATAAAGCCGGAATTTTAGGTGGAGCAATATTGATCTTTATTGGATTGGAAATAGTTATTACCGGTTTTATGTAAGGGGAATACAAAGGGGTAGGAAGAAAAAGCCTCTGGACATTTCCATTTTTTCATGCTATCTTGATTTAAATGCATGGAACAGAAATAGTACATATACAAACCCTTCAGAGAGAAGCTGGATGGTGCGAGGCTTTGGTGATTTTTATATGGAACCAGTCTGGGAGCAGCAGGAGAGAAAGCTGATATATCAGAAACTTCTGCCGGAGGTCACCGTTATCAGAGACATGTGAGTGATAGCTTGCAATGAGTGCAGAGAAATCTGAATTTAGGTGGTAACGCGGATCTATATTCGTCCTAAGTGTAGCGACAGCTATGCTTGGGACTTTTTATTTGATAGGATATCCTATCAAATAAAAAGCGCTCCGCGAGGATGCGCATGACATGCAAGAGGTAGATGTCACTTCGTGACTGCATGTCAGCGCGCGAGTTTGCAAGCAAACTCGTATTTTAAAAGTCAACAAAGGAGCAGAGACAAATGAAATTGAAAAACTTAGTAGGGCAGAGATTTAAAGAAAGACCGGCGGATTGTGTTATTGACAGTCATGCCCTGATGGTACGTGGTGGTTACATGAAGTCTGTGGGAAATGGTATTTTTTCTGAATTTCCGGCACTTAATCGTGTGACAAGAAAAATCGAAAATATCATCAGAGAAGAAATGAATGCTATTGATGGACAGGAAGTACTGTTTCCGGTTGTTATGCCGGCAGAACTTTGGCAGGAGTCGGGAAGATATGAGAGCATAGGAAGCGAATTAGTGCGCTTTGCAGACAGAAGCAAATCTAAGATGGTACTTGGAATGACCCATGAGGAGGCAGCAGTGCATTTGGTAAGAGAATACGGACAGTCTTACCAGCAGTATCCGTTTATGATTTACCAGATTCAGAGAAAATTCCGTGACGAGGCAAGACCGAGAGCGGGTATGATTCGTGTGCGTGAATTTACCATGAAGGATGCCTATTCTTTCCATACATCCCAGGAAGATTTGGAGAAGTATTATCAGGAGTGTTACGATGCATATAACCGCATCTTTGCTCGTGCAGGTATTCCGGAGGTCGTAACGGTAGCGTCCGATTCCGGCATGATGGGCGGTAGTATTTCCCACGAATATATGCTCTTAAATGAAGTAGGTGAGGATACCATTGTTCTTTGTGATGAGTGTGATTATAGAGCTAATATGGAAGCAGCGGAAAATGTGATTACCAATGTTGCTGATGGCAATTTACAGGAACTTCAGTGTATTGAAACACCGGATTGCAAATCTATCGAAGATGTTTGTGCATTCTTAAAAAGTGATGTGGAGACATCTTGTAAAGCGGTTGTCTATCAGAAAAATATGGATGATGCTTATGTGGTTGCTTTTGTTAGAGGCGATTATGAGGTAAATGAAACAAAACTCCGTAACTTGGTAGGAGAGGATATCCATCCGGCAGATATTACAGAGGATGCACCATTGGTAGCAGGATATATCGGGCCGTTTGGTATTTCGGATAAAGTAACCTATTATGTGGATGCTTCTTTAAAAGGAATTAGCAGTCTTGTGGCAGGAGCCAATAAAGAGGGCTATCATTATGTGGGATTGAATCTGGAAAGAGACCTTGAGAATATTTCTTATGTTGATGTTACAAAGGTAAAAGAAGGTGGTATCTGTCCATACTGCGGCAAACCTGCTCTTACCATTAAGAGAGGAATAGAAGTTGGTAATATTTTCCAGCTGGGAACTAAATATACCAAGAGTATGAACATGCAGTATGTGGATAAGGATGGCGAATTACATTATCCGATTATGGGATGTTATGGAATTGGTGTTGGCCGTCTGGCAGCGTCCGTATGCGAAGCAAAGCATGATGATTTTGGTCCGATTTGGCCAATTTCCATTGCGCCATGGGAAGTACATATTTGTTGTATCCGTCCGGATGATGAGGAAGCAAAGCGTGTGGCAGATGAATTGTATGATGAATTGAAGAAAATGCATGTAGATGTTATCTATGATGACAGAGAAGGTGTACGTGCAGGTCAGATATTTGCGGATGCCGACCTTTTAGGTGTTCCGATTCGGGTAGTGGTAAGTCCACGAAATTTACAAGAAGGCAATTTAGAAATTTCCACAAGAGATAAGTCCGTGAAGGAAATGGTTGCACTTGCAGATGGGCTGGAGTATATAATTAAGTTGAAAGAAAAAATGTTTTCAGAATTATAAGAAGGAGAACAAAGGTGAGAAAGCGAATTAACTACTCGATGCAGTTCTAAGACTGACGGCAGGTTGTATCGAGGTTAATAAAAGGCAGTTTGCTTATGTTGTCAGAACTGCATCATTCAAGAATTGTAGATTGTAAAATAATTTTTGAAAGGATGATAGTTAATATGAACGAATATTTAAAGAATGTAAACAGAATCGAATTTGTGGTAACCATGGCATGTACGGGCCGTTGTAAACATTGCTCGGAAGGTGAGCATATCGGATGCACGGGGCACATTGACGGCGACGTGGCGGCGCAGGCAATCAAGGATATCTGTGTGAATTACACGATAGGGTCCTTAATGACTTTTGGTGGAGAGCCTTTACTGTATCCGGAGGATGTGTGCAAGATTCATCGGGCGGCAAAAGAAGCCGGAATCCCGCAACGTGATATGATAACCAACGGTTATTTTTCGAAGGATAAAAAAAGAATTGCAGAAGTTGCCCATATGCTGGCGGAAAGTGGTGTGAATTATATTTTACTTTCGGTGGATGCATTCCATCAGGAAACCATTCCGCTCGAATATGTAGAGTATTTTGCAGAATGTGTGCGTACAGAAGAAATTGCAATCAAACTCAGTCCGGCATGGCTTGTTAGTGAAGAAGATGACAATTCTTATAACGTAAAAACCAGGGAACTCTTGGCGTTGTTTAAGAAGAAGGGATTTGAGATAGCAAGCGGCAATGTTATCTGGCCGGAAGGAAATGCAAAGATTTATTTAAGTGAGTATTTCGATATGTCCAAAGAGTATTCCAATCCTTACGAGGATGATCCAAAGGATGTCAGAGCAGTGTCTTTTGATCCGAACGGAGATGTACTTGGTGGGAATATTTATAAGAATCCGATTATGGATATTTTTGAGTCATATGTAGTAAGAGAGTAGATATAATAAAAGAGTGCCCTTGTGGATTTTCCACAAGGGCATTTTTGCAATAGGGGGCAATTTCGTGGTCAGAAAGCAGATTGAATAGCAAGGACGACATATATATGTTATAATCAACACAAATTTACAAAAAGAAAAGGAAAATATATGAAAGAGAAAATCTTAGGAATTATTTTATGTACATGTATAGCGGGAGTTGCCACCATACTGAGTGGATTACATATTGGTGGTTTTTCCATGGAAATTATCGGAGCGCCTGTTTTATCAATTATAATGGGTATGCTTATTACCATGTGCAGACCGACATTAGCAGAACATAAAAAATTAAAAAATGGAATTAAATTTACTTCTAAGAAAATCTTACAGTGGGCAGTTATTATTCTTGGATTTTCTTTAAATCTGGGAACCATTGCGAAGATGGGGGGACAGAGTCTGCCGGTAATTGTATCAACCATCAGTATATCTTTAATCGTGGCTTTTATTATGATGAAGGTGTTGAAAATGGATGGGAATGTTTCTTGTTTGATTGGAGTGGGATCATCTATCTGTGGTGGTTCAGCAGTAGCTGCGACAGCACCGGTTATCGGAGCAGACGATGAAGAAGTGGCACAGGCGATATCGGTTATTTTCTTATTTAATGTTATTGCTGCTTTGATTTTCCCAAGCCTTGGATATGCAATTGGATTTGGAACAGAAGGGTTTGCAATTTTTGCAGGAACAGCCGTAAACGATACTTCTTCCGTAACTGCTGTAGCGTCGACGGCAGAAGGACTATATGGAGTAGAGGGGATTTTGTCATCCGCAGTAACGGTTAAATTGGTAAGAACCCTGGCAATTATTCCAATTACTTTGATACTTGCATTGTATCGTGCATATCATTCTAAGAAAGAGGAAAAGCAGGGTGAGGCATTTTCATTAAAGAAAATCTTCCCTTGGTTTATTCTCTTCTTTATTGGCGCATCCATCATCACAACTATTATGGGCGTACTTCCGGAGAGTGGACTGACAGTATTTTATAACGGAACGTTTGTAAAAGCCATGAAATGGTTGGCTAAGTTCTTCATTGCCATGGCAATGTGTGCCATTGGTTTGAATACCAACGTAATCAATCTGATTAAAAAGGGTGGGAAACCTATTTTAATGGGCTTCACATGTTGGGCAGCCATTACCGCTGTATCAATAGGGGTACAGTATGCTCTTGGAATGTTCTATACGAATTTATAAAATGTAAATACATAAAAGGCAGAATAGTGATGAATTTATTAATACATAACGGCCGTCCGGCAGACGACAGCCAACGATTAGAAAAAGAAATCAGAACCTATGATTTATTAGACTCAATAGGAATAGAATATGAAAGAGTGGATCACGAAGCGGCGGAGACAATGGAAGCATGTGCAGAAGTGGATAAAATACTGGCGCCGGCAGTCATTTGTAAAAACCTGTTTTTGTGTAATACACAAAAAACAAAGTTCTATTTGTTAATGATACGGGAAGACAAGAAATTCAAGACAAAAGAGATATCACATCAGATTAACAGTGCAAGACTTTCTTTTGCCCCGGCAGAATACATGGAAAAATTTTTGGATATTACTCCCGGTTCTGTCAGTGTTCTTGGATTAATGAATGATAAAGAAAATCAAGTAACGCTTTTAGTGGATGAGGATATTTTAAAAGAAGAGTATTTCGGATGCCATCCTTGTATTAATACATCAAGTCTTAGATTGAAAATTGCAGATGTATTCGGACCCTTTTTGCAGGCAGTCCATCATGAGTACACAGTGGTTCGTTTGGGAATGGAGGAATAAATCAAAATGAAAACAGTAATAATTCACGGACAGAGTCATAAAGGCTCTACATATCATCTTGCACGTATGCTTGCAGATAAAATAGGAGGAGAAGTAAAAGAATTCTTTTTGCCAAGAGACTTTGGAGAATTCTGTGTGGGCTGTACCAGTTGTTTTATGAAAACAGAAACTATGTGTCCGCATTATGAGAGGCTTAAACCCCTTACGGAAGCAATGGACGAAGCGGATGTAATTGTATTAGCCAGCCCGGTGTATGTGTATCATGTAACCGGAGCAATGAAAGCATTTCTGGATCATTACGGATATCGTTGGATGGTTCATCGCCCGGAAGAAAAAATGTTTAAGAAACAGGCTGTTTGTATTTCTACGGCAGCAGGCGGTGGTATGAAGAGTACCAACAAAGATATGGCGGACAGCCTATTTTACTGGGGCGTTGCCAAGGTTTATAATTATGGACTTGCGGTAAGGGCAACTTCATGGAATGCAATAAATGAAAAGACAAAGAATAAAATAGAGAAGAAAACTACCGTACTGGCAAATAAGATAAAGAAAAATTACGGAAAGGTTAAACCGGGTTTAAAGACAAGGGGATTTTTCCTGATGATGAGTCTTGTGCAGAAAAGTGGTTGGAACGAGGCAGATAGTTTGTATTGGAAAGAAAAAGGCTGGACAGAAAAGAAACGTCCATGGAAATAGTCTGGTCATATATACATAACGCAGACGGAATTTATAAAAACAATAAAAAACATTAGACAAGCCTTATATCTTACGGTATTCTAGACATGATAAATCATTTGTGATGATAGGACAGACGACCATCACGTTAATAAAAATTCGGCTGGAAACTTATTAATTCAGTTGGAGGAAGAAACATGGAAAGTATTATCAGAGACATTAACCTTGCCGAGTCAGGCGAAAAGAAAATTGAATGGGTAAAGCGTAATTGCGACCTGCTTCGTATGTTAGAGGAAGAATTCTCTAAGACAAAACCGTTTGCAGGCAAAAAAGTAGCATTATCCGTACACTTAGAAGCAAAGACAGCATATCTTTGTAAAGTGTTAAAAGCAGGTGGTGCAGAGATGTACGTAACAGGTTCCAATCCTCTTTCTACACAGGATGATGTGGCAGCAGCATTGGCAAAGGCAGGACTGAATGTATTTGCCTGGTACAATGCGACAGCGGAAGAATACGAAGCACACATCCGTAAAGTGTTGGAAGTAGGACCGAATGTCATTATTGACGATGGTGGAGACCTTGTTCACATGATGCACACCGAATTTGTGGATTTAATCCCGAATGTAATCGGTGGATGTGAAGAAACAACAACCGGTATTATCCGTTTGGAAGCAATGAACAAGAAGGGCGAATTACAGTTCCCTATGGTTCGTGTAAACAATGCGGACTGCAAGCATTTATTTGATAACCGCTACGGAACAGGTCAGTCCGTATGGGATGGTATCAACCGTACAACCAACCTTATTGTTGCAGGCAAAAATGTAGTTGTAGCAGGCTATGGCTGGTGCGGTAAGGGTGTTGCCATGAGAGCCAAAGGTCTTGGCGCGAAAGTAATCGTTACTGAGATTAATCCGGTAAAAGCAATCGAAGCGATTATGGATGGCTTTGAAGTAATGCCAATGAACGAAGC